>NZ_JBQQCM010000005.1:0-248330 GCF_052246755.1 Halobacillus sp. B29 | reverse complement strand
GATTCGGCCAGGTCCGGAGGGGGACGATGTAGACTCCTGTGGGATGAACATGATCGGTAAGATCCCGCAGGGCTGTGAAGCCCGAGGAAGCTTACCACATGCCCACGGAAAGCGAAATCGTCCCCCGCAGGACCTAATTCTCTCAAAAGTCTCGAAACTGAGTCTTCAAGTAATGGGAGCTTTACTTTAAAATCAACACGGAAATTTTTAGAGCATTAAAATAAGGGAATGCCCTAATAGGAACATGATAAAGTAGCGTGTAATATAGAGGGTATGAAGAATAAAGAAGGGAGAGTTAAAGTGATGAATGATACCACTCGTTCCCCATTATATGTAGTCTCTCACATGTACGAATCGCTGCTTTATGAAATGTCCTATGATTTACATGAGCGCTATGCTCAGTTGTTAACGAGCGCGTTACACCGTATTGATTCGGCACAAGATTCTTGTAAAGAAGCTCAAGTCCTCCTTTCACATTTAATTGAAGAAATGAGAAGCCGCTCGAATGAAATTTACCCTTTATCTTTTCATGAATATGGACTGGCGGTGGCCTTTAAACGATATATAAAAGAAGTGGAAAGACGCTATGGGATAAGGGTTGAATTTCCCACCTCCTATAAACTCACGGAGGTATTTTCTACAAAGGATGTTCTGGCGTTTCGGGCGCTTCAGCTTACCATACGAATGATTGTGGAGTACGCCGATACTGACGAAGTATTCATTGAAGTCGACCGGAAAGGGATTGTTTTCCGCTATCATTCTTTTTTGGATGAATTCCCGCCTGAACAAGAGGATTTACTTGAAGTCTTAAAGAAAGATACCACGATGGAAATGCAGTGGCAACGCAATAAAGACGTGGTGGAATGGCGTTGGTTTAAAGCCTGAATAAAGAGGAGTAGATAACATGATTTCGATTGTCATTGTTGACGATCACGCCGTCGTACGCTCAGGGCTTATGATGCTGTTAGACGCTGTCGATGATTTTGGTGTAATTGGAGAAGCTTCAGAAGGAAACGAAGCTTACCAGCAAGTAGAGGAGAAGAATCCGAGTGTGGTTTTGATGGATCTTTCTATGCCCCATGGAAAGGACGGATTATCAGCTACTTCCGAAATAAAAAAACAATTTCCTGAGACCCAGATTCTGATTCTGACGATGCATGATGATGAAGAATACTTGTTTCGTGCCATTGAATTAGGCGCATCCGGGTGTATTTTAAAAAATGCACCGCATGAGGAATTAGTAAAAGCCATCAGGCAAGTAGCCGGGGGAGATGCCTATTTGTATCCATCTGCAACGAAACGATTGATGGAGGATTATATGAGCAAGCTGAAAAACGGCACTACGACTGACTCTTACCGATTGCTAAGTGATCGAGAGAGAGAAGTACTGGCTTTGGTCGCTAAAGGGTTTGCGAATAAAGACATTGCGGCTCAACTTGTGATCTCTGTGAAAACAGTCGAAGCTCACAAGGCAAGGGTGATGGAGAAACTGCAGCTGAAAACGCGTCCAGAATTAGTGGAATATGCCTGGAAGAAAGGTCTGCTGGGTTATTCATTGTAGCAAAGGAGAGAGGGAAAAAGTGGGCACTCCATTAGAAGAAATATGCAACGAACTGAAAGAGGAAGTCGATGCCTGCGTCATCGCTATCGCAAAGTTTGATTATCATTCAAAGCAAATACAGTGGAAGTATGTGAGTCATCCTTTGAATGATAAATATAAACGTATGGTTATTTCCTATGGTTCGGGTGTGGCGGGCACCGTCATGCAGACAGGAAGAACTTTTCTCTGCCGTTCGAGGAAGGATCTTCCTTTAGTTTTGTCGAAATACCCCATAGTGTTAGCAGAGAAGCTACAATCTTTTGCTGCTATCCCTCTTCAAACAGGGCATTTATTTGATGCTGTGCTGCTGATAGGCTATCGAAATGAGCATGACTTACCGTTAGAACAGCAATGGCGTCCTTATGCCGCTCGCCTAAGTAATTATTTGAAGCAAGGAGGTTTATCATGACCAAACACAGTCCCTTTCCTCCCGCTCTAATCTCCTCTAAGGAGGAAGGATTTCTCGTGTTACGAGAAAACGGGATGGTACAAGGTTTCAATGAAAAAGCGAAACTTCTTTTCCAGATTTCTTCGACTGAGATAAGTGTGGAAGATCTGTTTCTTCATTTTTCTGTAGAAGAGCTTATTCACTGTGAAAAGGGAGTATTGCTGCAGTATTACGCAAAGCCTATGATTGGAAATCCGTTTCCTGTCTTTTTAGTCGTTCATGAGTGGATGGATGGAACTAGAGCCAATTATTTTATGACCATTCATAACCTGAATGAGAGAAGTCTGCTTGATAGTGAATCCTACGAACCGTTGAAAGAACTCGTGGATATTAAATATGCGCTTGACGAGTCTTCGATTGTTGCTGTTACCGATCAACGTGGAAGAATTCGTTATGTAAATAAAAAATTTTGTGAGATATCTAAATATGGAGTGGAAGAACTGATTGGCAACGATCATAGACTTCTGAATTCAGGGCATCATTCTAAAGAGTTTTTTAAAGATCTGTGGCGTACGATTGGTACCGGGTATGTGTGGAAGGGAGAAATTAAAAATAAGGCCAAAGATGGAAGCTTCTATTGGGTGGATACGACCATTGTTCCTTTTTTAAATGATAAAGGAAAACCATACCAATATCTGGCCATCCGTAATGAGATTACGGAGAGGAAAAGGGTTCAGCAGGAGCTGCAGCACATAATGACGCGTCTGATCCACGTGCAGGAAGAAGAAAGAAAGCAGGTATCCAGAGAGCTTCATGATGGAATTGGCCAAGAACTGTATAGCCTGCTTATTAGCATGCATCGTATCCAGCAGGAAGTGGAGCATTCCCTTTTAGACCAGATGACAGATGAAATACGAAATTTAATTCAAAGCGTGCGGGACATGTCGTGGGAGCTCCGGCCATCTGCATTGGATGAACTGGGGTTGATGCCGGCTGTTCGTTCCTTCTTAAATCGTCTTAACCATTCGTATGGATTGAAGGTACAATTTACCTCCTCCGTTTCCTGTCGTTTATCGCCTCAAATCGAAACAACGATTTACCGCATCATTCAGGAAGCACTGACCAATATAAGAAAATATGCCTTTGTAGATGAAGCCTCTATCGTGTTGGAAGAAGCAGAGGGTGGGGTTTTCGCTTCTATTACTGATCAAGGCAAAGGCTTTATGAATAACCGTGCACAAAAAGGAGTAGGGCTTTTCAGCATGGAGGAAAGGGCACGCGCGGCAGGAGGAGAACTTGAAATAACTTCCGAACTGAATAAGGGTACGAGAATTGAATTATATATACCACTGGAAACCTGATGAAAAGGTTTCTTTTTTTTTGAATTGGGGGATTTCACCATCACAAATGGGGGGATTCCCCGATTCTATTATGACCCTCTCCGCTAATACAATAGAAATAGATCAAATACATAAAGGAGGCCTGGCCCATGAAAAAAAATGGCCCATCTCAACCAAACTTGAAAGGGACTTTAATCAGTGTAATGGCCGTTGGAGCCGTCATTGTCGTGATGTGGGTTTGTATTTATTTGTTATATATCGTTCGTATGTAGGGGGGAGAAAGGATGCATTTACACAAATATGAAAAAATATGGGTGGGATTTGGAGTTATTGCACTTGTCATTTTTCTATCCGTAGTAGGAGTAAGTGCTTTTGCACAGGGACATGCACCTTCCAGCGGGCATATGACCATTGATCCGGAAAAAGTGCGTGAAACGGCTCCGTTTGATCAGCCTGGACTTCATAAAAAAGAGGATGGAACTTATGAAGTCGCTATGATCGCACTTACATTTGGTTATGAACCAAGCAAGCTGCAAGTACCTGCAGGGGAAGAAGTTATGTTTACGTTAACGAGTGAAGATGTTGTTCACAGTTTCTCTATTGTCGGTACGAACGTTAATATGATGGCCGTTCCAGGTCAGATTAATCATCGAAAACATACATTCAAAGAACCGGGATCTTATCTGGTTATTTGTAACGAGTATTGTGGCTCAGGCCACCATTTTATGAGTACAGAAATTGAGGTGGTGGAACAATGAATCCCGGAGAGATTGCAGTCAAAGATCGAAAAGTAGCGTTATTCAATTTAGGATTTGCTTACTCAGCCTTTCTTATTGGAACGTTGTGCGGGCTCCTGCAAGTGTTTATCCGAAATGATGCTCTTAATTTGCCAGCATGGCTGGATTACTATCAGATTCTCACCGCTCACGGCCTATTACTAGCTATTGTATTTACAACTTTCTTTATTTTTGCTTTTTTCCAGGCAGGCATGAGCCGAACCCTCGGAGCATTTGGTCCTAAAGTGAGATTGTGGAACTGGATTGGGTTCGTGGTGACGGCCTTAGGGACCATTTTAGTAGTTGTGATGGTTGTAGCCGGTCAGGCGTCCGTACTTTACACCTTTTACGCCCCCCTTCAGGCTCATGGGTTGTTTTACGTTGGTCTTGCCTTGTTCGTAATTGGTACATGGATTCAGGGGTTTAGTCTGGTCGGGCATTATGCCGTCTGGAGAAGGAATCATAAAGGGGAACTCAGTCCGCTATTTGCTTTCATGGCGATTGCAACAATTATCCTCTGGGTGATTGCCTGCCTTGGAGTTGTAGCCACCGTTCTGTTCCAATTCATTCCTTGGGCTTTTGGCTGGACGAGCGGGATTAATGTCGAGTTAAGTCGTTCCTTATTCTGGTATTTCGGTCATCCACTCGTATACTTCTGGCTGCTTCCGGCTTATATGGCATGGTATGTCATCGTTCCGAAGATTATTGGAGGAAGAGTATTCAGTGATTCTCTGGCCCGGTTATCCTTTGTACTTTTTATATTATTCTCTATTCCGGTCGGGTTTCACCATCAGTTAACGGAACCTGGAATCTCCAGCTTCTGGAAATTTTTGCAGACGGTTTTGACGTTTATGGTTATTATCCCATCTTTAATCACAGCCTTCTCCATGTTTGCTACGTTTGAAATTAGAGGCAGGGAGCTTGGTGGCAGAGGTCTTTTTGGGTGGATTCGCAAGCTTCCGTGGAGAGATGTTCGCTTTACATCCATCTTCATAGCTATGGCCTTTTTTATCCCGGGTGGCGCCGGAGGTATCATCAATGCGAGTTTTCAAATGAATGAAGTTATTCACAATACGCTTTGGGTAGTGGGACACTTTCACATAACCGTAGGAACCCCGGTCGCAATGACATTTTTTGGTTTAACATTCTGGCTTATTCCTAACTTAACGGGCCGGCGGTTTACGAAGTCCCTGCAGAAGTTAGCCTTCCTGCAAATTGCTACCTGGTCCATTGGTATGCTGCTTATGAGTACAGCTCAGCATTTGCTGGGACTACTTGGGGCACCAAGACGTACAGCTTACACCGGATATGCTCACGATGATGCACTAGCCTGGTTTGATGGCATATTAACCAATCACGTGACGATGGCTGTCGGTGGTTCCATCTTGTTTCTGTCAGCTGCTTTACTCGTTTTCATTGTAATCCAACTATGGTGGCTTGCTCCAAAAGCAGATGAACAAACCTACGAGGCGTTTCCAATTGCAGAAAGCGATTCTAGTATGACACCGCGCTTCTTGGAAAATTGGAAAATATGGATCGGCATTGCATTTCTATTAATTGCGCTTGCTTATACGATCCCGTTAGCTGAGATTATCCAGCACGCCCCACCAGGATCCGGGCGATTCCAGACGTGGTAAGAAAGGAGGAATAATATGACCTTTTCATTCGCCTTTACAATCGCATCCATTATCCTCACGCTCGTTTTGAGCAGTATTATTGTAGAGCTGCAGACAGAGGAAGATTGAAATAGAAAGAAGCGGAAAGCCGGGAGCTTTCCGCTTCTTTCATTCCATAAATTCCAATTCAGGCATCCATTGGGCGAGGTGTTTTTTCTTGGCCTCATACTCTTCTTTTAAGCTTGGGAAATCATCCATGGGGATCACTTCATATCCATGTTCCCGTGCGGACGTAACGTATGTCACTTTAAACCTTGGTTTGACTACCTCCACATTGTTACTGTTGTCCATTTTTAAATTAAAGGTGAGAATGCCTCCGACTCGTTTCTCAAATGATTCCTGGCCTGAGAAAAAATTTCCCAGGGAATAAGCGGTCAGCATTTTATGTCCGTCCTTGCCTTCTATCCACTCTAATGGCTGAAGTACATGAGGATGGTGGCCGATCACAGCCGTTACTCCGCGATCTGCGGCGAACTGGACAACATCTTTTTGGAATTGATTAGGATAGGGTTCATACTGATCACCGAAATGAAGACTTAAAAGGACGGCATCCGACTGTTCTTTCGCTTTCTCAATGTCCTGGGCCATTTTATCAAGCTCAATTCGATTTACCACATAGCTTTTCCCATCGGGCGCTTTTACACCGTTTGTCCCGTAGGTGTAACTTAATATAGCTACCTTGATTCCTTCTTTCGTGTCGTGTACAAGGATTTCTTCGCTGGCCTCTTTACTTTGGTAAGCTCCCGTGTATTTCATATCGATTTTTTCCCAGTGCTCGATCGCATTATTAATTCCTCTTGTTCCTTTATCCAACGTGTGGTTATTAGCAAGGGTTACCACATCTACTCCAAGTTCTTTTAGATTATTACCTATTTCTACAGGGGAGTTAAAAGCAGGGTATCCGGAAAGCCCTAATTCTTTACCCCCAATCATTGTTTCCTGGTTAGCAATCGTGATCGTGGATGACTCAAGGTAAGATTCAGTCTGTTCCATCATAGGCAAGAAGTTATATCCTTCAGAAGTTTCAGCCGCTTCGTAGACACGGTCATGAATCAGTACATCTCCAATAGCCGTGATACTGATCTCTTTAGAAAAATCAATTGAACTCTTATCCTGAGGATCAACCGTGGACGTTGGCTGCTTAGTAACCGTCTTCATTTCTTCATCATTATCTAAAAGCCCGCATCCAGCTGTTAGAAATAAGATAGACAAACTTAACACTCTTAGAAATAAGCCCAAGGAAAAGTCACCTCCGTAAAAATTCATTTAGATTTATTGTACCTCTAATTAGAAGGTTTCTCCATTCCATGCAGCTGAAAAAAATGATTTTGTTTGTCGATTCATCGGGTATGAAGGTAATAGAAGTTCACGTAAGGAGGGTTGGGATGAGTAATCTAACGAATGAAAAAGCTGATGTGCAAAAGCACAGTAAGGATCAATACGTGGATGTAAAAATGGGGAAACACGATCTATTCTTCAAAAAAAGCTATGAAGTACTCTATACGGTTAATGATTTTTTACTGGGACTCTGGTTCCTGATCGGAAGTGTTTGTTTTTATTTTGAAGCTGCTAAAACATGGGGGGTGAGTTTATTTGTACTTGGAAGTCTACAAATGCTCATCCGTCCAACTATTCGTTTAGTACACCGTATTCATTTGAAAAATATTTATCGAAAAGAATATGAGAACAAGCAGAAGAAGTCCCTTTCTTCTCATTAAGCGTGAATGGATCTATGTTACAAGCAGTTGTTGATTTTTTTCAGAAAAGGTTTATTAAACTATAGGGCCGTTTAGTTGAAGACTCAGTTTCGAGATATTGGTTTGCCGTGAAGGTCCTACGGGGGACGATTTCGCTTTCCGCGGCCCTGCACGACGCAGGGTCGTTCGACGTTGCCACAGGACGTGGCGGCCTTAGTCGAACATCCCTTGTGCTGAGCCTCCTCGAGCAAGCTCTGCGGGGTCTCACCGATCATGTTCATCCCGCTCTTACAATTTTATTAATACTTAGCTTACATCAGGACATAAACGACAAGGAGAGCTATCCAGCTCCAGCACCTAGCGTCTAGTGAGACTTCCCTCACTTCTGTACGATAAGGCAACATCTAATCGCTCCGCTCTTCGTGTTTTCTTTATCTCCGCCAGCTCAGTCCAGTCCATACGACGCTGACCAAGGTGCTTCCGCTTTTAACTTAGGAGTCTTCATCGTCCCCCTCCGGACCTTGCCAAAACAGAATTTCAAAACCACTTCAAACATCACCTGAGTGATGAGGGATGAGACCATGTGGTTTCGTACCTATTTTAGGATGTAACGATGCACAATAGCCTGTCATAAAAGCATTTCATACAGATTAAGGAGGAGAACCTTTCTCTTCTAGGAAGGTACGTTTTTCTTAATCATGTTGGGTTGATGGGGAAATGATGAGACTCCCATGGGAGAAGGGACTAGGTGAGATCCTGCAGGGAGTGAAACGAGCGAGGAAGCTCACCGTTCCCCCATAGGAAAGCGAGTTATTTCCCCACCAGCCCTCCTCCACATAGAGTAACGGACCCGAATTATCTCGAAACTGAGTCTTACACAAACGGGAGCTTTTCTGTAAGATCAACACTGCGATTTAATAGAGCCTTAAATTAAAAGAAAAGACAGGAAGAGTGATTTCCTGTCCTTTCTTACTGTTTTATTTTTTTAAGTTCTTATAGGTTTTTGATTCAACACGGGAAAATTAATGATGGTTATTTTTTAACGAAACTCGGTAAATCCGTGTGTCCCATCTCTCTTACATATACAAAGAGCTGACCCTTATGATGGATCTCATGATCTTTAGCCATTTCTAGCAATTTACCTGCAGGAATTTCTGATCCGAACATCTTCTTAACATCGATAAGTTCATCCAGATCTTCATCTTCTAACAGTTTAATCGATGCATACGTTTCGTCCGTGTAAACTCTGGCGCGCTCCGCTAAGGGAGTGTCATCACCTTCCGGAAAAAGGTCTTCAGGTGACTGCTTGGCCGCAAGCCGGGCAAAGGTATAAGTAGTTTTCAGCGTATGGTTAACCAGTTTCTCTGTCTCCATAGATGTAGGAGTAGGTTTAAATGCGTAGTTTTTTTCATCGATCATTTCGATTAAATCATTTAATGCTCCACGGTGAGGAGACAAGGAATTGATGAATTGTTCAACTTTACTCATGTACATAACCTCCTAAAATAATTCACTTCAGTTCAAACGTAATTTGTATATCTATGGAAGTCAAATAGGAAGGTTTGGACATAAATTAAGCGTCGAATTCTTAAGTTTAAGTAAATAATATATTGGGAATGTAAAATTGGTTATACTTAAAAATTGGTAAAAACAAGCATAGGTCTACAGATGCATTTTTATATTACAAAGCTTTATAGATAAGGTTACAATTATTTCAGCTAATTTAAACTATCAATTTATGGTACAAAATTCGGTTCAAATAAGGTAAAATAGGTTAATGTAAATTTAACGGAGGTTTTACAATGTTTACACTAAAAAAATATTTAAACAAAAACACATTGTTGAAATTAACTGTCTATGCTCTTGTCATAGGTTTGTTCTGGCTGAAGATGTCATATATTCAAAGCAATATTTTCTCTTTAAATGTAGAAAACCCCAATGAAGCTAATATTCTTGCATTCAATCCTCTAAGCAGTATTTTTCTAATCTTTGGTATTGGAGTGCTGCTTGCGGGGCGCCGGGGGATGTTAGTTTCCTATATTCTTGGATCTTTACTGTTATACGTGAACATTCTTTTTTATAGGGAATATAACGACTTTATCACCATTCCTATGTTAAATCAGGTAGCGAACCTGGCAGGAATGGGAGGTAGTATTCAAACGATCCTAGAAGCATCAGATATCTTTTTGTTCGTTGATGTTTTAATCGCTGCATTCTTCTTGTTTTATTTGAAGCCTGCACGCTTAAGCCAATTCACACCGAAAAGGCGTGAAGGATTTTTGCTTGCGATTATTGCGATTCCATTGTTTGTGATTAACTTACAGTGGGCTGAAGAAGAGCGTACAGACCTTCTTGAGCGTACATTTGACCGCACAATGCTGGTGAAATATATTGGCCTTTTAAACTACCATGTCTATGATGCCGTGCTGCAAGGTAAGACGGAAATGAAGAAAACGCTGGCTGACAGTAACGAACTTGTGCCAGTCATTAACTACTTGAATGAACAGAAGACTGAAGACAGCGATCGTCTTGAAGGGGTAGCAGAAGGTAAAAACGTCATTGCGATCTCGCTTGAAAGTACACAAACCTTCGTCGTGGACAACACGTTGCACGGAGAAGAAGTTACTCCTTATTTCAACGAGTTAAAAGAAGAAGGTATGTATTTTGATAACTTCTATCATCAAGTGAAGCAGGGACGTACTTCTGATTCAGAGTTCCTTTTAGCAAATTCGATGTATCCGTTAAACCGTGGTGCTGTATTCTTCACGCACTCAGGTAATGAATATGAGGCTATGCCTGAGCTGTTAAGTGAAAATGGATACTTCACAAACGTGATGCACGCGAATGATAAGACGTTCTGGAACCGAAACGTCATGTATGATTCACTAGGATACAACGAGTTCTTTTCGAAAGAAGATTATGATGTAACCCCAGAGAAATCTCATGGATGGGGCTACTTGGATGAATATTTCTTTGAGGATTCCCTGGAAAAGATGAAAGAGATGGAAGAGCCGTTCTACTCCAAGATGATTACGCTCACTCACCATTATCCTTTCACCTTACCTGAAGAGTTAGCAACTATTGAGCAAGGGGAAACTTCCAGTACTACACTGAATCGTTATTTCCAGACCATCCGCTACCAGGACGAAGCACTGGAACAGTTTGTAGAAGAATTTAAGCAATCAGAACTCTACGATGATACGATTCTCTTAATCTATGGTGACCACTTTGGAATCTCCGAAAATCACCAGAAAGCCATGGGAGAATACCTTGGGAAAGAGATTAATGATTACGAACAATTCCAATTACAGCGTGTACCAATGTTAATTTACGGTAAGGATATTCCTTCCGAAACCAACCATACAGTAGGAGGACAGATTGACTTGCGTCCTACTCTTACTAATCTGCTTGGAATTGAAGATGAGAACCCTGTTCAATTCGGACAGGACTTGCTAAATGAGGATCGCAGAGAAATGATGATTACCCGTGATGGGGATTTCGCCAATGAAGAATATGTAGGTATTCAAGGCGTATGTTATGATAGAGAAACAGGAGAACAAGTTGAAGGCCAGGCTTGTGAGGAAGGCTTTCAAACTGCACAAGAAGAGCTGAGTGTCTCCGATTCCGTTATTTACGGAGATCTGTTGCGTTATCTTGATGAAACTGAGATGGTCAATACAGACCCCGCCTTGAATAAAAACAATAAAGAAGAGTAACAAAAAGCTGCCGATCCCACCCAGATCGGCAGCTTTTTAATTCTTTATCATTAGACTCCCAGTTGTTTGTCACACATAAGCTCCCATTACTTGAAGACTCAGTTTCGAGATAAATTGGTCCGTTATTAAAATGAGGATAAGGGTTGGTGGGGAAATAATTCGCTTTCCTGTGGGGGAACTGGTGAGCCTCCTCAGTCGTTTCACTCCTTGCGGGGTCTCGCCTATATCCTTCTCCCACGGGAGTCTCATCATTTCCCCACCAACCCAACTATAATGTTGTGAACGGACCCTTCTTTAGAAGGGCAGGTGTTGGACTTAATACTTTCTAAATCCAGTGGTATCAGGTCTTTTCTAACAAAACTTAGAGAAAACAGGAACTCATGGCATGATTTTTATATTTCCTATCCAAGTGATTTTTGCCAATGATTCGAGCCTCTCATTTCAGCAAGGTCCGGAGGGGGACGGTGAGACTCCTAGGTTAAAAGCGGAAGCACCTTGGTCAGCGTCGTATGGACTGGACGTTCAAATGTGGAGGTGCCTTGACCAGCCTCGACAAGCTTAAGAACAACCATGAAAGGAAGTGCTCTTCCTCCTGTCATGGTTGGACTTAAGACCTCGAGAGGCTAGGCACCGAAACTAGACTGAGCTGGCGGAGATAAAGAAAACACGAAGAGCGGAGCGATTCGATGTTGCCTTATCGTACAGAAGTGAGGGAAGTCTCACTAGACGCTAGGTGCTGGAGCTGGATAGCTCTCCTTGTCGTTTATGTCCTAATGTAAGCTAAGTATTAATAAAGTTGTAAGAGCGGGATGAACATGATCGGTAAGATCCCTGAAGGCGAAGCCTGAGGAAGCTTACCACATGCCCACGGAAAGCGATTCGTCCCCCGCAGGACCTTCACTGCAAACCAATATCTCGAAACTGAGTCTTCAACTAAACGGCCCTTTAGTTGAATAAGTCTCTTAAGAGTAATCATCAATAATACTTTGAAATTAAGTTAATAAAAAAACAGCTGACCTTTTTTGGTCAGCTGTTTGAATTTCTTAAAAGAAATCCATCCATACTTTTATCGTAGTGCCTAAAATCAACACTGCAAGAATGGTTTGTAATACTCTTGTATTGATTTTTTTCCCTGCCATGGCTCCGAGGGGAGCTGCTAGTAAACTGGCTACGACCATAACGGCGGCTGGGAAGTACTCAACTTGGCCGGTCGTAACTTTACCTATCGTAGCCCCAATGGATGAGATCAAAGTGATGGCGAGGGAAGAAGCAATTGTCATCCTGGTTGGTATTTTTAATACTACAAGCATAATAGGGACGAGCAGAAAAGCGCCGGCAGCCCCTACGATACCTGCACCTACACCAACGATTAAAGCTAGAGAGGATGCAAGTGTTCGGTTAAAGTCTACTTCTTCAAGCACCTGGTCGTCCAAGCCCTTTTTAGGTATGAACATCATAATTGTAGCTATTAGCGCGAGCACACCGTAAACAAGATTTATTCCGCTTTCCGGCATGAATCTGGATCCATACCCGCCTATAAAGCTTCCAATTAGGATACTTACTCCCATATAAAGAATGAGGGACTTGTTCAAGTATCCACCTTTACGATAGGCCCATACGCCTCCAATCGTAGCAAAGAAAACCTGAACCGCACTGATTCCGGATACTTCATGGGAAGTGAAAGCTGTAAATCCTACGAGTGGAGGGATATAAAGCAGCATCGGGTATTTAATAATCGATCCGCCAATGCCGAGCATTCCTGATACATAAGAGCCTGCAAATCCGATAAGAAAGATAGTAATAATTAATCCAAATTCCATTTTTGGTCGACCTCCTTAAAAAAAGGGAACCATATACGGTTCCCCCTTTTGAAAAATTCCTTACCCTTTTTGTATCCAGAACTTAAATACACCGTCTTCTTCATCATGTTGAAGAAGTTCGTGGCCGCTGGATTTAGCCCAGGCTGTTAAGTCACTTTTCGCCCCTTGATCGGTTGCGTGAATTTCAAGCGTTTCGCCGCTCTCAACTTCTTTCATGGCTTTCTTTGTTTTCACAATTGGCATAGGGCATGCTAAACCTTTGGCATCTAATACTTTTGTTACGTTCATAGGGAATAACCTCCAATAAATAATGTTGTTTTAAAATCTTTGTTTGTTTACCTTAGAATTAACTAGCGGACGGCACAGCGATTTGGACCAATTTCCATTTCTCGCTGTTCTTCTTCTTCCGGATCAATTTTACCCATGTTGGTTTCACGGATTTCCTGATAAGCATTCGGCTGTGGCGGAAGATTCTCGGTTACCATTTTTCTAAACTCATCTTTGTCTTCGATATTCAGACCGTGGTTCTTCTCAAAGAGAACACCCAGCTTCTCGGCTACTGTTCCATCTTCGTTTAACTCATCCATAATCATAAAGTGCGCAGGAAGCACGATTAGTTCATCTGAAAGATCTTTATAGCGTTCATACAACGTTTCTCTAAGATCCATGACCCAATCATCTGCTTTTCCTGCCAGGTCAGGGCGGCCGATACTATCGATGAACAGAATATCTCCGGTCATCAAGTATTGATCATCTACCACAAAAGAAGTGGAACCAATGGTGTGCCCTGGTGAATACAGCGCGTGGATGTCGATGGTTGTGTTTCCAATGGTCACCTTTTCTCCATCTTTTAATGGCTGATAATCAAAGGTTACTTCTTCTGCATCCTTTGGAGGTAGCCAGTAAGCTGCACCTGTTTGCTGAGCAATGGTTCTGCCTCCAGAAATATGGTCAGCGTGTAAGTGGGTATCAAATACATGTTTAATAGTCACACCCATTTGTTCAGCAAAATTCACATATACATCGGTTTTACGGGTGGAATCGATAATAGCTGCTTCTCCGTTCGATACAACCATGTAAGATAAGCATCCTTTACCGATACGTACAAATTGGTAGAGCTCGCCACCGTCCGTAAGATCACTTACCTTAACAGGCATTAAGTGTTCACTCCACGCTTTCATACCGCCTTCCAAGGAATACACATTTGTAAATCCGGCGTCATCCAGCATTTCTGTGACCATCTGGGAAGACCCGCCTTTGGCACAGGCCACTACAATATCCTGATCTTTTGGAAGCTGATCTTCAATTTCTTCCACGCCATCAAGCAGATCAAAGTAAGGGATATTCAAATAAGTGAAATTCTCACTTTCGATCTTCCAGTCCTGAAAAGCGTCTTCTGTACGGACATCAAGTAAAAACAGTTCTTCTTTTTGAAGTGCTTTTTCAGCTAAATCCTTAACTGAGATTTCTTTTATTGCCATTATTAATTACCCCCTAAGGTATATTTAAGTTTAAAAAATTTTATGAACGCAGTGATGTCGTTTCACCGGACCACTCGCTCATACCCGGTACAACATTGTATACACGCTCAAGACCTTTTTCCGTAAGCTTTTGACAAGCCATGTCACTACGACTTCCTGTGCGGCATACGACATAAACATCTTTCGTCTGGTCAATTTCATTGATTCGCTCATCTAATTCACCAAGTGGAATAGATACGGCCTCTGGAATATGCTCGAATGCAAACTCCGCTGACTCACGTACATCGAGAAGGAGTACGTTATCATTTTTCAGGTTTTGAGAAAGCTCCTCATTATTTACGGTGTCCGGGTGCAATTTCTCTTCTGATTCATCACTAGCTTTACGAATGTAGTGTTTTAAGGTGCCTTCCTCTTCAATGGTTCCTAAATATTGATGACCAGCACTCTTGGCCCAGGCCTGGAGATCCGCCTTAGAACCTTTATCGGTTGCCTGAACTTCGACTACGTCACCAGAATTTAAGTCCTTTATCATTTTTTTTGTTTTTACAATAGGCATCGGGCACGCAAGTCCTTTAGCATCTAACAAATGATCTGCTTTAATATCCATCATTTCATCCTCCTATAACCCCAAAGGGTATATCATTTAAAAAAATTATTCAGTAGGTCCGTTCCAATCCAGCATACCGCCGTCCATATTAGTTACATCGAAGCCATTTTGCTCAAGGAACTGTGCAGCACGCCCGCTGCGGCCCCCGGAACGGCAAATCATTACATAGCCCTTGGATTGATCCAATTCGTCTATACGAGCTTCTAATGAGCCGAGAGGGATATGTGCAGCACCAGGAATCTTTCCGGCAGCTACTTCTTCATCCTCACGAACGTCAATTAGATTAAGTGATTCATTTTTGTTCAATTTCGCTTCCAGTTCTTGCGCAGTTATTGTTTTCATAAAAGTTGACCTCCTATTAAATGAACAGGTTTACGTTACCGTCTTCAGCATCGCCAATATAAGCAGCAACGCCCGCATATTCAATTTCATCAAGCAGTTCTTCTTTTTGAAGCCCTAAAAGATCCATGGTCATAGTGCAAGCGACAAGGTTAACATCTTGTTCCTGCGCCATTTCAATCAAGTCAGGCAACGGCATAGCATTGTGTTTTTTCATTACATCTTTAATCATTTTCGGGCCGAAGCCAGCATAGTTCATTTTAGATATGCCCATTTTATCGGCACCTCTAGGCATCATTTTTCCAAACATTTTTTCCATGAAGTTTTTCTTAACAGATACTTGTTCATCTTTTCGCAGAGCGTTTAACCCCCAGAATGTGTGGAAAATGGTTACATTGTGATCGTAAGCGGCTGCCCCGTTAGCAATAATATAAGCGGCCATCGCTTTATCATAATCTCCGCTGAACAAGATGATATTGGTTGATTTTGTTTCAGACATCTTTATCCTCCTAGAATTTATTTATACATATACGTGTATGGGTATAAAATTTATTAAAAAATTATCGGCTTTTAACTAGAAGCTGCACAGCTTCGTTGATGGAATCTTCTGTGTTCTGGTTATCACTTGATTCCTGAATGCACTCCACAAGGTTGGAGCTGACGACTAAACCGATAGTGCGATCAATTGCACTTCTAGAAGCAGACAGTTGAGTGATGACGTCTTTGCAATCTTTATTTTCTTCCATCATTTTGAGAACGCCTCTTAGTTGTCCTTCCAGACGCTTTACTCTGTTTTTCATGGCTTCGTTGTACTCCATATTGATTCCCCTCCCTTAATGAAGATTTTGTTTGCTGTGTTGAACAGTACATGATTAATAATATACCCCATAAGGTATAATGTCAACAGGTGGATAAAAGAATATTGGATAAAACATTCTGTGGGAAGCAAACCTACGTATAGGTGGTGAATCAATTGGATTTATTGTGGGATTTACTTAAGGTTATAGGCAGAATTGTAACAATCCTTCCATTCCTACTCGCCATAGGGTTGTTTATGGGGAAGCGGTCAATAGGTGAACTGCCTGTCTTTGATTTTCTGGTGGTTCTTGTACTCGGTTCAGTTGTCGGGGCAGATATTGCTGATCCGAATATTAATCATATCCATACCGTAGTGGCTATGATTGCAATTGCTTTACTGCAGAAATTGATTGTATGGAGTAAACTAAGAAATCGCAAGTTGGGAAAGCTCTTAACATTTGAACCAACGGTGGTGGTTTTCAATGGAGAAATCGTCGAAAAAAACATTAAAAGCATTAACTATTCTATCGATAATATCGTACAAATGCTTCGGGAAAAGGATGTGTACCATATTAATGATGTCGAATTAGCATTGATTGAAGCGAACGGGTCAATGTCTATAAAGTTAAAGTCAGAAAAAGAAAACATCACGAGGGAGGATTTCCATCTTCCATATAGGGGTGGGGGTTATGACATTCCACTTATTCTGGACGGAAAATTGCAAAAGGATATTTTGAATCACCTGGGTAAAAACGAGGAATGGTTGGAGAACCAATGGAGAGCTTGCGGGATAACTTCTATTGAAAATATATTTTATGGTGCGATTACGAGTCAGGGAGAATTTCATTGTTCAGTCAAAGGAAAGAAGGTTTTAAATCTTCCACCGATCAAGAACTAGGAGATTTTTTAAAAGAGAAGCTTCTGTTTGTTTAAGACTCATTTTCAAGATAAATGAGGCTGTTACGTTAAAAAGAGGAAGGCTGGTTGGGAAATAAGTCGCTTTCCTGCGGGGGAACTGACAAGCCTCCTCGGTCGTTTCACTCCTTGTGGGGTCTCGCCTGGCTCCTTCTCCCGCGGGAGTCTCCTCATTTCCCCACCATCCCAATATTATTATGAAAACGGACCCTTCAAAAAAAGAAGGAAGGCATCCTGAAACAGCCGTAAATCCTTCTATAACGGGGGTGATTCACCACATGACATGATAAAAGTTTAGCGCTGATCATAGGTTGATCTTCCATTTGAGAAAGTTCATACTCAAGTAATCAGAGAGCTATATAACACAAGGTACGGACCTTAACTACAAACCAATATCTCGAAACTGGGTCTTCAAGTAACCGGCCCTATCCTTTAATAAGCCTCTTATGAAAATTAACAACCAGATTTAACAGATCTAAATAAAAAAAAGGAAGGATAATTCAAAGATTATCCCTCCTCATATGCGTTATACGCTTTGATCCACGCAATGGATTAATCGTTGTTCAATATCTTCTGCGAGTCTCTGAATTTGTTCATCTTCCACCAATTGAATGAGGGCAGTTGGTTTAGGCATACCAATTTTTGTAGAGCCCCCGTCAGAATAAACAACCATTTTACATGGCAGGAAATAACCAGCTAGTGTATTTTCATTAAGAATACGCTGAGCTTCCTTAGGGTTACATACTTCCAATACTTTGAATTCTTTCTCGAATTCTAATCCTTTTTCATTGAGTTTATCTTTAATATCAAAATTCCATAAAACTCCGAATTGGGCTTCTTTAAGGCTGGCTTCTAAACTTTCTACTGCTTCTTCAATTCCTTTTTCTGTTTCTACTGTGTAATGAAACATGTTTAAACCTCCTTTATAAGCTCTCTATTTCAGCATACCCGTTAAGGTATGAAGATAATCGTAAAAATTGGGTTTTACTGTAATAGACATGGGGACCGGCTTTTAGTCAGGTAAGAGAAAAAACGAAAAGTTTCACAGATAAAATTGACAAAGCTGATGAGCTATAATAAGATAATCACCATCCAATTTAAAAACAAATAAAAATCTTCTTATCTAGAGAGGTGGAGGGACTGGCCCTACGAAACCTCGGCAGCGGGACTGATGCGTCATCAGAAACTGTGCCAACTCCAGCAGGTGCTTTATGCACGTGAAAGATGAGAAGAGACGGTTCTCATAAATCACGTATGATAGAGCCCCTCTTCTTATCTTTTAAGAAGAGGGGCTCTTTTATGTGCCATAACGAAAGTTTCACGCTTTGTCGTACATAAGAAAGACAGCTAATTGGAAGAAAAGAAAAACAAAGGGGGGACGTTCATGATTGAGTTTGAAGGAGTATCAAAAATCTATGAACACAATGGAAATGAATTAAGAGCTGTAGATCAAGTGGATTTAGCCGTGAATAAAGGAGAAATCTTCGGAGTTATTGGTTATAGCGGGGCAGGAAAAAGTACGCTTGTTCGTTTAGTTAATTTACTGGAATATCCTTCGGAAGGCAGGCTTCTCGTGGATGGGGAAGATTTGACCCAACTGTCTAAACCCGAGTTACGAAAAGTCCGGAAGCGAATCGGCATGATCTTTCAGCACTTTAATCTGCTGGAGTCTAAAACGGTACGCCACAATGTCGCTTTTCCATTGGCAATATCAGGGGTACCTAAAAAAGATATTGACGCACGTGTAGAAGAAATTTTGGAATTTGTAGGTTTGTCAGATAAAGCAAGGCAGTATCCAGACCAGTTATCCGGTGGACAGAAACAGAGGGTCGGAATTGCACGGGCTTTAGCCACCTCTCCGGACATATTGCTATGTGATGAAGCGACATCTGCTCTTGATCCTGAGACTACCAAGTCCATTCTTAAACTTTTGAGCAGAGTGCGGGATGAATATAACATCACGATTCTTATGATCACACATGAAATGAATGTTGTCCGTGAAGTTTGCGACCGGATCGCAGTTATGGAACATGGTCGTGTCATCGAGCAAGGATCCATATTTGATTTGTTTTCCCAGCCGGAACATCCCACTACAAAGAACTTTGTAAGAACGGTTATGGAAAATGAAATTCCAGCATCCATCCTGGAGGGGATAGAAAAGCGGGGCGCAAGCCGGCATATTTACCGTGTCACCTTTGTAGATGAAAGTGCGGGGCAGCCAGTACTTTCCCACGTATCGAAGTCATATGAAGTGGAAGTGAATGTACTTTTTGGGCAGATTACAGAGCTTCAGGGCATTCCGTTTGGACATTTAGTGGTGGAGATGCAAGGAGAAGATAAAGAAATTGTGAGAGCAATCGACTCCATCCAGCGTTCCGTAACAGTTCAGGAGGTGAAAGCACATGCAGGTTAACTTAATGGATTTTTGGCCGAGAATTCTGGAAGCCACCAATCAGACCCTCTTAATGGTCGGAATTTCTCTGCTTGCAGCCACATTAATTGGTCTTCCCCTTGGGATTGCGTTAGTGGTTACTAAAGATGGCGGACTGCTTGAAAACAAACCTATATTCAATGCGCTCAGTTCAGTAGTTAACTTCTTCAGGTCGATCCCATTTATCATCTTACTGGTAGCCATTCTGCCCGTGACAAGATTTATTGTGGGCTCATCCATTGGCACGGCTGCAGCGGTAGTACCGCTCGTTATTTTCTCGGCGCCCTATATCGCGCGGCTGGTAGAGAGCAGTCTGCTCGAGGTGAAGTCAGGTGTTATCGAAGCAGCGGAGGCTATGGGAGCCACCCCCTGGCAAATTATCGCGCGCGTATATATACCGGAAGCGTTAAGTTCCATTGTACTGAATCTGACCATTGCGACGATTGGTCTTGTAGGAGCTTCGGCGATGGCCGGATTCGTAGGCGGCGGTGGTCTTGGTGACTTAGCGATTTCGTATGGCTATCAGCGATTTGAGACGGATATCATGATTGCGACCGTGCTTCTTCTCGTCGTCATTGTGCAAATCACGCAAACAATAGGAAACTTTGTATCTAAAAAAATCCGCAGACAATAGGAGGTCTCATCATGAAAAAATTATTCATTTTATTAAGTTTAGTAGCTGCCATTGGAACCGTATTAGCAGGATGTTCCAGTGAAAGCAGCGGAGCAGAATCAAGCGAAGGATCGGATGAGAAAAAGGTCGTAAAAGTCGGCCTAAATGGTTCTGGCGTGCCGATCTGGGAGAAAATAAAAGAAAAAGCAGCCAAGGAGAATATTGAAATTGAGTTAGTTGAGTTTTCAGATTATGTACGTCCTAACATGGCACTCGCGGATGGAGACATTGATTTAAACGCGTTTCAAACGGTCTCTTATTTTGACTCTTTTATAAAAGAACATGATCTGGACCTGGCGCCAATTGGTACAACGTTAATCGCTCCAATGGGAATCTACTCTGAAAAATATGAGGATGTAAAAAATATTCCAGAAGGAAGCACCATTGCTATACCAAAAGAGGCAACCAATATGGGACGGGCTTTATTACTCCTTGAAAAAGCTGGAGTGATTGGTCTGCCTGACGATTTTGATGGAAATGGGAACCTGGACAAGATTCAGGAAAATCCTAAGAATTTAAAATTTGAACCGATCGTAGCGGCCCAGACCCCCCGCGTACTGCCAGACGTTGCCGCATCAATCATTAATAATGGAGTAGCCGTTGAAGCCGGGTTTGTTCCAGTAGATGATGCCATCTTTATTGAAGATGACACGGCACAGCCTTATATAAATATCATTGCAGCCCGCGCAGATGAAACGGATAAAGAAGTGTATCAAACCATTGTCGATCTATATCAGGAAGAAGACGTAGCGCAGCACATTCGTGAAGTTTACAATGACTCCTTGATTCCTACATTTGTACCCCTTGAAAAAATAGGCTGGTAAGCAAATAGGAGCGTAAAAATTGAACTTTTGTTAATCAATTGAAACAACCAGCCGATACGGTTTAGTCGTTTCGTTGTATGAAAGTCTGTCCTTGTATTAGAATAGAGAAAGTAGAAGAGAGGACGTGAATACAATGACAGATATTAAATTAATTGCACTAGACGTAGATGGGACCCTTGTAAATCCGGAGGGAACTGTATCAGACGCGAATATTAAAGCCGTCCAAAAAGCAAAGGATCAGGGAATTCATGTCCTATTAAGTACAGGAAGATCACTGTCGCGATGCCGCGATATAGCGGAGCAGCTTGGTCGTTCTTCTTATATTGTAACGATCAACGGTGGTGAGATTTATAATCAGGACTTTGAATTGGTTGACCAGACCTTACTGGAGCCTCACCATGTCAGTCGTTTGTGGGAGCTGAAAGAAGAACATGGATTATATTTCTGGTCTTCTACGGAACAAGGAATTTTTAACTCCCAGGAACCTTTTGATAAAGAAATTGAAGAGTATAACTGGCTTAAGTTCGGTTTCGATATAGAAGATGATGAGATTAGAGAAGCTATTCTTCAGGAACTGAATGGCAATCAGGACCTTGAGGTTACAAACTCCAGTCCTACGAATATCGAAGTAAACCCAACAGGTGTCACGAAAGCCGCGGCTTTGCTAAAAGTTTGTGAATGGCTTGATCTGCGGATGGAAAACGTGATGGCGGTAGGGGACAGCATGAATGACATAGCGATGATCCGTGAATCAGGTGTAGGAGTCGCGATGGGCAACGCTCAGGATGAAGTGAAGCAAGAAGCGGCGTTCGTCACAGGAACAAATGCTGAAGATGGAGTAGCTCAGGCCATCGAAAAAATATTGAATTCATAGAGATCATAAATTCTGCTTGCAGGAAAACCAGTTGGTTTTCCTGCAAGCTTTTTTATGCGCTGCGGAGGCAAATTGCTTACCTGTAAGGGTTTATATTGGAGGACTTTAACGTCTGTTTAGCCTAAACATGGTGTAAAAACATGTCATATTATTCAATTAAACGTCTTTTTGTAACCGTTTTCCTAATCATGGAGGAATTAAACAGGAGCAGAGAGAATCATTCTATTAGAAAATGATTTCCCTTTAGGAACGATTAAATTAGGAGGCTATGATGAAAGCAGGTTACATAAAAGAAGAGCATGATATTTTGCGAAGGTCACTACGCCAATTTCTGGAGAAAGAAGCTTATCCATACTTTAAGGAGTGGGAAAAACAAAAAGCCATTCCACGTTCCTTTTGGAAAAAACTCGGGGAACAAGGTTATCTATGTCCTTGGCTAGATCAGGAGTATGGCGGATTCCATGCTGACTTTGGTTACTCCGTAATTATTAATGAAGAGATGGAAAGAGTGGGGACAGGATTGATTGGCATTGGCCTGCACAACGACATCGTCGTTCCCTATTTATCCGCTTACGGGACCGAGGACCAAAAGAAAAGTTGGCTTTCGAAATGTACGACAGGGGAATGTGTGACCGCTATTGCTATGACTGAGCCAGGGGCTGGTTCAGACCTGGCAGCGGTAAAGACAACAGCTCAGAAGACAGACGACCACTATACATTAAATGGGGAAAAGACGTTTATCACCAATGGTACCTATGCCGATTTAGTCCTCGTGGTGTGCAAGACGGATCCTAAAGCCTCTCCAGCTCATAAAGGGATCAGTCTGATCGTAGTAGAGAAAGACACACCGGGCTTTACAAGGGGAAAACAGCTCGAAAAAGTGGGACTTCACAGCCAGGATACGTCTGAACTTATTTTCGAAGACGCTAAAGTACCGGCTGCCAATCTGATAGGGAAAGAAGGAGAGGGGTTCTATTATTTGATGAATCAGCTTCAGCAGGAACGGCTGATCGTAGGAATTGGAGCCATTGCTTCCTGTGAGCGAATGCTAGAACTGACGATCCAATATGTAAAAGAACGCCAGGCGTTCGGACGGTCGATCGCTTCTTTTCAAAATACTCAGTTCAAACTGGCTGAACTGCAGACGGAAGTTGAAATAGGCCGTACTTTTCTCGACCGAACGATAGAAGCTCATATACAGGAAGAAAATGTGGAAAAACAGGTTTCCATGGCCAAATGGTGGACAACTGAACTTGTGAAAAAAGTGGCGCTTGAATGTATGCAATTGCACGGAGGCTACGGATATATGGAAGAGTATGAGATAGCCAGAAGGTTCCGTGACGCACCAGTCACAGCTATTTATGCAGGCACGAATGAAGTCATGAAATCAATCATTGCGAAAAAAATGGGGCTCGTTTAGGAGGCAGGGAATATGAAGGAAGTAGTTATCGTTGAAGCGGTTCGTACCCCGGTTGGAAAGAGAAATGGTTTATTAAGTGGGCAAAGGCCCGATGAACTCTTTGCGTTAGTGCTACAGGAACTAATCGAACGGAGTCAAGTGGATCCTAAGGAAGTAGAAGACGTCATTGCAGGCTGTGTATCACAAGTAGGTGAGCAGGCGGGGGACGTAGCCAGGATTTCAGCGCTAATGGCAGGTTTTCCACTAGAGGTACCCGGAGTAACCGTAGACCGTCAATGCGGGTCGAGTCAGCAGGCCGTTCATTTTGCTTCCCAGGCGATTGCCTGTGGGGATATGGACGTAGTTATTGCCGGAGGAGTAGAAAGCATGTCGCGTGTACCGATGTTTTCCAATATGCAAGGGAGCAAGTATAGTGAACAGCTTACTGAGAAGTATGACATGATCAACCAGGGTCTATCCGCTGAACGCATTGCAGAAAAGTGGGAAATATCAAAGGAGGAACTGGATGCTTATGCTGCTTCCAGTCACGAAAGGGCCCTAAATGCGATTAAAGAAGGATATTTCGAAAGAGAAACAATGACGGTAATGGGGGCGAATGAGCAGGGACAGTCCGTAAAGGTGAATGTGGATCAGGGACCGAGGCCGGGCACGTCGACAGCTTCTCTTTCTCAACTGAAGCCTGCTTTTAAAAAGGATGGACTTATTACAGCTGGAAATTCAAGTCAGATTAGTGATGGAGCAGCTGCCCTTTTATTAATGTCGCGTGAAAAAGCGGAAGAGTTAGGTGTGCAGCCTAGATTTAGAATTGTTGCCCGCTCCGTAGTTGGCTCCGATCCAACCCTAATGTTGACGGGACCAGTTCCTGCTACACATAAAGTATTACAAAAATCCGGACTTAGCATCGATGACATCGATCTGTTTGAAGTTAATGAAGCTTTTGCGTCCGTACCTTTATTCTGGATGAAGGAAACAAAGGTGGAACATGACCGGTTAAATGTAAATGGAGGAGCTATCGCTCTAGGTCATCCCTTAGGAGCTACAGGAGCTAAACTTATGACTAGTTTACTTCATGAATTGGAGCGTATCGGGGGGCGATATGGTTTGGTTGCGATATGTGAAGGATTGGGAATGGCCAATGGTACCATTATTGAACGACTGGACAAGCAGGAATGAACGGTAAAGAGAGCGTAGCGATTGTCACGGGCGGAGCCTCCGGTTTAGGGGAAGCAGTGGTCCGAAGTATAGTAGAGAACGGCGGGCGTGCTGTTATTGCAGATCAGGATACAGAAAGAGGAAGTAAGCTTGCTCAATCGTTAGGAGAGGCGGCTCTTTTTAAAAAAACAGATGTGACTTCTTCGGAGCAAGCGAAAGAGCTCATTGATCAGGTATGTCGCACTTTTGGTAAAGTGAACGTTCTTGTCAATTGTGCTGGAATTGCAGCTGGAGAAAAGGTGATTGGAAAGCAGGGAGTTCATCAATTAGAATCCTTTTCGAAGGTGATAGAAGTAAATCTAATAGGCACATTTAATATGATTCGACTGACTGCTGAGCAGATGCAGCACAACCTGCCAAATGAAAAAGGTGAGTGCGGTGTCATTGTGAATACCGCATCTATTGCAGCGTATGACGGGCAGATTGGACAGTCCGCCTACAGTGCTTCAAAGAGCGGGGTGATCGGGATGACTCTCCCCATATCAAGAGAGCTTGGCCAGCACGGAATACGAGTAATGACGATTGCTCCAGGATTGTTTGATACACCTATGTTCAGTCAGGTTCCAGAGTATGCGCGAGATTCGTTAGGAAATATGACGCCTTTTCCTAAACGACTCGGTAAGCCCGCAGAATTCAGCCAGCTGGTACTTGCTATATTGGATAACGTCATGTTGAACGGGGAGGTGATCCGTCTCGACGGAGCAGTGAGGATGCCAATTAAGTAGGTGTTCATGAGAGGGTTCTTGAAAACGTGTGTTACTAAAATTATATAAAAGGAGTCGATCAAAGTGGGAGCAACATTACGTAGCATGTTTGAACAGACGGCAGCGAAATATCCGAACAAAGAGGGATTAGTAGATCTGCGTTTAGGTACAAGATGGACGTTTCAGGAGTGGGATGTTGAAGTAAATCGACTGGCTAATGCACTTAAGACCTCTGGCGTCGGAAAAGGGGATAAAGTCTCCACCATCCTCTTCAATACTGCTGAGTTTGCTACAGCACTCTTTGCCTGTACGAAGCTTGGAGCCATCTTCAATCCGATCAACTTCAGGCTGACCTCTAAAGAAATCGAATTTATTCTAAAAGACGCTGATCCGAAAGTGGTTCTTTTTGAAAAGGCTGTGGCAGATCGAGTGGAGCCGTTGGTTCCTGTGCTTAGCGATGTAGAGTTATGGTCAATTGATGAACACGACCTTGCTTATGCTGTCCATTACTATGATCAATTAATAGATGCTCCCATTGTCAGACCTTCCTGCGATTTAGATGAAACAGATCCCTATGCGATCATGTACACCTCTGGTACGACTGGCCTTCCAAAGGGGGTCGTTCACTCACACAGGGATATGATTGATCAATCTTTAATTATGGCAGCCTGCCTGCAGTTGAACCCGGAGGAGCGGGGATTAACCACGGCTCCCATCTTCCACTGTGCTGAACTGCATTGCGCTTTCTTCCCAAGAGTCATGATTGGAAGTACCAATGTACTGCTTCACCACTTTGATGCTCCTTCGGTTATTGAAACGATTAAACAGGAGCAAATTACGACGTTGTTTGCTGCACCTACCATGTGGAATATGATGCTCCAGGAGGACTTCTCCCAAGAGGATTTTCAGACCCTCAGAAAAGGACTGTATGGTGGAGCGCCAATGGCACCCGCCTTAACATTACGTCTGCACGAAGCGATTGGAGTACAGCTTCTGCAGGCTTATGGTATGACGGAGATGGGGCCGGCAATTACTGCTTTAATGGAAGACGAACAGATTTCAAAAGCTGGATCAGCGGGCCGCGCTCTGTTAAATCATGAAATTCGGGTAGTAAGAACCAACGAGCATGGGCCATCTGAACCGGAGGCAATCTGCAAACCTGGTGAACGAGGGGAAATTATTGTACGAGGACCTAGTATGATGGAAGGGTATTACAACCGACCGGAAGCAACAGAGGAAGCTCTGTATAAAGGGTGGTATCATACAGGAGATATTGGCTCAATAGATGATGAGGGTTATTTATGGGTCAGTGATAGGGTTAAAGATATGATTATATCGGGCGGGGAAAATATATATTCCAGAGAGGTAGAAGATACTCTTTTTGAGCACCCTCTTGTACTCGATGCGGCTGTTATTGGTGAACCGGATGAAATATGGGGAGAACGAGTGGTAGCTTTTATTGTTAAACAAGATGAAAGCCTTAATGAACAAACCCTTGATGAGTTCTGTACCTCCAGTAACCGGCTCGCCCGGTATAAGCGACCCAGACGCTATGAGTTTGTAGATGAGCTTCCGAGAAATGCCAGTGGTAAACTTCAAAAGTTCAAATTAAGAGAAGCTTTCAATTTAGTATCTGAGTAGCAGCCCATTAAAATCCCCGGGAATATTTCCGGGGATTTTTTCATTTCCCGGGCAATAATCGACAGAAATACAGATTATTTATCGCTCATTACATTTCGCAACTGATCAATTGGCTGCTCGTATCTTGCTTTTTCATAATTAGAAAAAGGACAACCCACTCGCTCAATGCGCTCTACTATATTTTTAATCGTAAACGACCTGGGATCAAGATTCTTGGTTACTTCCTCCCAATACACAGGGGTGGCAACTGTGGCTTCTTTGGTTGCTCGAGCAGAGTAGGGGGCTATTATTGTTTTGCCTTCTGCATGCTGTACATAGTCTATATAGAGACGATCTCCCCGTTTCTTTTTGAGACGTTCAATTGTAAAAAGATCAGGCTCTTGTTCCACAAGCACCCGTGCAAAAGTTTCGGTGATCCTCCTGGTTTCTTCATAACTCAGAGTGCGTTCTGGGATAGGGATATGGATTTGCATTCCTTTTTTTCCGGAAGTTTTTATGAAACTTTTAATGTTCAGCTTGTCCATAAGAGGTTTTAACAGGCTGGCTGCTGAAATGGCCAAGTGAAAGTGGTTTTGGTCTGGAGGGTCCAGGTCAATGACAATTTCATCAGGGAAGGAAGCTCCTGCTTTTTGAAAAGGAAGGTGCAGTTCAAGAGCACCCTGGTTGGCGATCCACATCAGGGAGGATAAGTTTTGACATAGAATATAACGTTCTCCTGCTTCTTCAAAGACATCAACATAATCCGGCGCATGATCAGGATAGTGCTTTTGATAGAAAGATTGTTGATTAATTCCGTCCGGGTAGCGGATTAAGGTTATTTTCTTATCTTGAAGAAAACGTAGAAGATAGGGCGATACCATTCTCATATACACTAAATAGTCCATTTTGGACAGGCCGTTCCATAATTCTTTGGAGAGATTTGTAGCTTCCACTTGTTCCGGAAAGAGAGACAAATCCCATTTCAGCTTCTGTAAAGTACAGTCGGACGGAGACAGATCAAACCGGAACTGGTGAAATGTAGGCTCTCTCATCTCTCCTTTTTCAGCATTCAAACAATGAATATCAACACATACGCTTGGTTCTATCTCCCACACCTGTTTTTTTCTAGTTCCTTTCTCTTTAAAAAAATTTCGTAAAGTATGATCTTCTTCAGCTGTCATGCCGTGTTTAAAGTGCCCCAGAGGATAAAGGCTGTTATTTTTTTCTTCCACATGAAGCTGGTAGTATCCGTTCGATTGGTCATAACTTGTAAGAAACCCGGAAGCAGCTCTCCATTGCTTGGCTTTAAGCCAATGTTTAGATCTTACACCGGCTTCATAGCGGCTAGTTTTTCTTTTCGCAATGATTCCTTCTCCGCGATGAAGATGGACAAGACCTTCAACATCCTTCAGGTCAGGAAACGATTCGACAGCCTGTATGCTGGGATGACGTAAGGTCTTAAGAAGTTCTTCAAGAATCTTCTTCCTTTCTATGTAGGAAGCCTTCTCCTCATTCAGGTAGTCAAACGCCATAAAGACGGCTGGTCTCTGCCTGGCCGACCGCTGTATTTTATCTGCATTTCGTAACCTTCCTCTTTGCTGAAGGGCAGAAAAGCAAGCTTGATAAGGGGTGTTTAAGATGACGAGTTCCCCATCCAGCGTAAAAGGGGAGAAGTCAGAGTCGATTTTCAACTCGCTTATTTCAGGAAACTGAGAAGTAAAGTCTTTGCCATTTCGACTTATGAGTGTAATGTTACCCTCGTTCACATGTAAGAGTACACGAAATCCATCATATTTCACTTCATACATCCACTCATCACTTTCAGGGAGATCGTCCGTCAGCGTCAACAGCATAGGTTTGACCATCTTTATACCTCCTCATTGTATCCATTAGTTTGAGTTATCCCTGCGCTTTTAAACATATTTTCCCTGCATTCGAGAAAGCTATGGAAAAAGGAGTGGGCTCTATGCATACAATGTGGAAAGGCACGATTAGCTTTGGGCTGGTTAATATTCCAATAAAGCTTCATGCAGCAACCGAGAATAAGGACATTAAGCTCAGACAGCTTCACGAAGAATGTAAATCGCCGATTGAATATAAAAAAAGGTGCCCGGTTTGTGAGAGGGAAGTAGAAAGTCAGGAAATTGTAAAAGCTTATGAATACGCTAAGAACAAATTCGTGGTCTTAGATGCGGAAGATCTAGAGACGTTAAAAAAGGAACAGGAAGATAAAGCCGTAGAGATTCTGGACTTTGTAAAACTTGAAGAAATTGACCCCATTTATTTTGAAAGAAGCTACTATATGTCACCGAGCGAAGGTGGAGGTAAAGCCTATGGATTGTTAAGAAAAGCGCTAACCGACACAGGAAAAATCGGTGTAGCAAAGATTATTATTCGTTCTAAAGAGCAGCTTGCCATCGTTCGTGTTTACCAAAATACGCTGGTTATGGAGACCATTCATTTCCCGGACGAAGTCCGCCAATCTAAAGATGTACCTAACGTTCCGGAAGAAACGGAACTGAGCAAAAAAGAGGTAAGTACAGCCGTGACGTTAATTGATCAGCTTACGGCAGAGTTTGACCCGGAAAAGTATAAGGATGAATACCGTAAAGCTCTG
Source organism: Halobacillus sp. B29 (assembly GCF_052246755.1). Lineage (NCBI taxonomy): Bacteria > Bacillati > Bacillota > Bacilli > Caryophanales > Bacillaceae > Halobacillus > Halobacillus sp. B29. The sequence goes on along the minus strand of NZ_JBQQCM010000005.1, from coordinate 218,802 downwards.
CTTGATTTAATTGAAGCTAAAAGAAACAATGAAGAGGTTACCACAGCTGCGGATAAACCGAAGCCTGATAATGTAACTGATTTGATGGAAGCTTTAGAGAAATCTTTAGAAAAAACAAAAGGAGGGACCAAGAAAAAGACAACAAAGCGAAAATCGAATACAGGTTCAAAGAAGAAAACCTCATAAAAAAGGCGTCGTAATAGGATTTTGTCGCTCGATTCACCTGTATTTTTTCTCCAAATTGTAGTATAATATATAATAGAATGATTATGAGGCGGAGGGTTTGTTAATGAGTACGCGTACAGAGGAAGAGGCGGAAAATTTGATGCGTCCAGCTAAAGCATCATTGGCTGTCGAAGGCCTGCGCCTAAGTCAAAAGCAAGAGACACTTGTGAAGAAATGTTTAACCGGTGCCATCACCCATAAGGAATTTATTAAGAGGGCTTTGGAACTTTCGCGACATGCCTAACTCCCGATACGGCAGTGGCTCTTCCCGTTATTACTACCGGGATTCTACGGTTCTGATTAACCATTATGATATTATGGATGACAATCAGTTACAGAGAATGGAGACGATTCTTTCCACCCAGCGTTTGGCTGAACTTCAGGCATTTCCTGCCCAAGGTGATTTTGATTTACGTCATTTGCAAAAGATTCATAAGTATTTATTTGGAGATTTGTATCCATTTGCCGGGGAAATACGGACTGAAAATATAACCAAGGATGGGTTCTCTTTTGCTCAAGCACGCTTTATTAAAGAAGCCGCTGGTCCGCTGTTTGAAGCAATAGCAAAAGAAGATTGGGAACATATGGACCGTGGAGAGTTAGCAGTTTATCTTGCTTATTACATGGCGGAGTTAAATGTACTCCATCCTTTTCGAGAAGGAAATGGGCGCGCACTCCGTGAGTTTATTCGCTGTCTGGCCTTAGAAGCGAATTTCGATCTTGATTGGTCTGTGCTCCCTAGAGAACGGATTTTGCAAGCAAGCATTGAGTCTGTCCATGACACCCACATGCTTAGACGAGTCATTGAAGAATCGTTAAGTAAAAAGAAATAAAGTACACGCCTCCAGCTATTATGAAGCTGGAGGCTTTATTTTTTTTCAAAAAGCAAACATTCCCTGCGTCTTTTGCTACAGTACTCCTGGTCATAGAAAGTAGGCTTTTTTACAGGAATTTGGAGGTATTTGAGGTTTGAATAATATTGCAAATGGGCGTAGCCTGTTGTAAGACTACTGACAAGAAAGATATTTATGGAGGAGGATCCGTCAAATGTGTGGGATATTTGTGTCAATGGGAGAAATCGAAAAGAGCCAAATGGATGAAGTACTGCAACTACTTCATCACCGTGGTCCGGATGAAGGGAAATCAGTTGTGACCGACCGCGTCCATTTAGGTCACCGGCGCCTCTCGATTATAGGCCTGGATGATGGTATTCAACCCATTCACAACGCTGAAAAAGATCAATGGATCGTCTGTAATGGAGAAATTTACAATTTTGAATCTATAAAATCAGAGTTGGAAAGTAAGACCAGCTTTCTGACTCAGTCAGATAGTGAAGTGGCTTTAAAACTGATCGAATCAGAAGGCGCGAAAGCCATTGATCAGCTTGATGGAATGTTTGCTTTCTTTATTGCGGATGAACGTAATGGTAGCTTTATTGTAGCCCGTGATCCATTAGGGATAAAACCTTTATATTACGGATTAGACAAGGGCGGACAGTATGTATTTTCTTCTGAGCTTAAGGCTATTGAACGCTTCGTTCATAAACCTGAAGAGTTCCCCCATGGTCATTACTTCACTCCTGAAGAAGGTTTTGTATGTTATAGACATGTGCAAGCTCCAAAAAGTATGTTTAATGAAGAGTCACTGGATCGGGTCAACCAATCGATTCGTGAAACGTTGGAGAAAGCTGTGGAGAAGCGTTTACTTGCCGACGTAGAAGTGGGTGTTCTGCTGAGCGGCGGTCTGGACAGCAGTTTAATAGCCGCGATCGCTAAACGATATCATAAAGGGCAATTTCCGATTAAATCTTTTTGTGTTGGAGCGGAAGGCAGTGCGGATGTAATCAATGCACGAAAAGTGGCCGAAGCGATTGGAACAGATCATTATGAATATATTTATACGCAGGAGGAACTGGTAGCGGCGGTAGAGGATGTAATCTACCATTTAGAGTCTTATGAACCTTCCTTAGTCAGAAGTGCGATTCCAAATTATTTCGTATCAAAATTAGCATCAGAACATGTGAAAGTAATCCTTTCAGGTGAAGGTGCTGATGAACTGTTCGCAGGCTACGCCTACATGGAGAGGTTTCAGGATACAAGAATGCTTAATAAAGAAATCATCCGGATCCTAAATACTCTTCATCATGTTAACCTGCAGCGTGCCGATAGAATGAGCATGGCGCATTCGCTTGAACTTCGTGTTCCGTTTCTTGATATGGAAGTGGTAGAGAATGCCCTGAAAATTCCGGCTGGTCTGAAGATTCATAAAAAAGACCGCATGGAAAAATGGCTGCTCCGAAAATCGTTTGATGGCGTGCTCCCTGATGAAGTTCTCTGGAGAAAGAAAGCAGAATTCTCTGAAGGAAGCGGAGCGCTGGATCTACTGGATGCGCATGCCGAAGAAAGCATCACGGATGATGAATTGATTCGTCTTCAGGAGACTGCCCCTGTAGAAATTCGCTCGAAGCAGGAAGCTTTTTACTATCGAATATTTAAAAAGCATTTCCCTGGAGAAAATATGATTCAGACCGTGGGGAAATGGGCTACGGCTTAGGAGACGTTTAATTTCCCATGTTACATTATCGTCATAGAAAAGATCTAACCCCTTACTGATAATAATAAATTATTCCAAGCTTCTCAGCCTGGAGAGAACCCATCTGGTTCCTCTCCAGGCTATTTTTTATCTTACTCTACAAACGCCTTATTAAACAATCGGGCCGTTTAGTTGAATACTCGATTTCGAGATATTGAGTGGAGAAAGGGACTCCAGGGAACGGCTCGCTTTCCCCGGGCATGTGGTGAGCTTCCTCAGGCTTCGCCTTTCGGGATCTCACCGATCATGTTCATTCCGCAGGAGTTTTCGCCGTTCCCTTCCACCTCTTTGCGTTCATAAGAAGCTCCAACCCCTTTATGTAAATGCCTTCATAAAAGGAAGGGTAACCTACGTGCTCAACGCTAAATAAAGAGTCTGTACAGGGGAGAAAGCCGTTTATAGAAGCATTTAAGACGCGTTAGGGTTCCCACTTTTTCTACTAGCAGGATCCGTTCATAAAATTATAGTTGGGTTGGAGGAGAAATAGCGAGACTCCCGTGGTAGAAGGATCTAGGTGAGCCCCCACAGGAGTGAAAACGACTGAGGAAGCTCCTGGTAAAAAGGAGGAACGACTAAAGTCGCCACGTCCTGTGGCATCGTCGATCGACCCCACGTCGTGTAGGGCCATAGGAAAGTGTCCAGATGTGGAATCACCCCGATAGACACGAACGGCTTATGTCTCGAGTATCTGGGTGATGGAACAAGACGAGTTATTTCCCCTCCAACCCTTATCCATCTGACATAACGGAACGATTTATCTCGAAACTGAGTCTTCAACAAATTTGAGCTTATCTTTAACAAGCTACAATGAAACTATCGAAGAAAAAGGAGGAATATTGTTTTTTTCCTGACAGACTCTTTTATGAGAAGCGTACTATCAACTATAATAAGAAGTACAACAAAAATATCAGAAAAGTCAGAATGGTTGTCTCATATAGTAAAGAAAAGGGGGACGGGCTGGTGGAGCATCCATTATTGCCATTTAGAGAAGTCTGGAAAGCAAAAAAACGCATTCGAGAGATTGTTGATGGCCCAACACCTTTAATTTATTCTGAGCATCTTTCCCAACATGCGGGCTCACATGTCTACTTGAAGCTTGAACACGTTCATCCCACCGGATCATTTAAGCTGAGGGGGGCTGCGAACAAAATCCTCTCGCTGACACCGGAGGAAAAAGAGAAAGGAGTCGCTACTTTTTCTACAGGAAACCATGGAATCGCTGTCTCCTATGTGGCGGGACAATCTAACATTCCGTGTGTCGTCTGTATATCTAATCGTGTACCCGCGGCTAAAGTCGATCGTTTGAAGCGTCTGGGAGCTCAGGTAGAAGTGGTGGGGGAAAGTCAGGATGATGCTGAAGCCCGCTGCTATGAACTTCAGAGAGAAGCTGGTATGACCGTTATCAAACCATTTGACGACCGGGAAGTGATCGCAGGTCAAGGGACCATTGGACTTGAAATTATGGAGCAGTGTCCGGATGTGGATCAGGTAATTATTCCTTTATCAGGGGGTGGATTACTATCAGGTATTGGGGCCTCTTTAAAGAGTATTGATCCTGACATTCAAATCACCGGGGTCTCAATGGAAAGATCAGCGGTTATGTATGAGAGTCTGCTAAAGGGCAAGCCCGTTATCCTGAAAGAAGAAGACACGCTAGCAGATAGTCTGCTTGGCGGCCTTGGTCCTAATAATGAGTACACTTTTTCTTTAACACAGACCTTTTTAGATGAAGCAAAATTGGTTTCTGAAGCATCGATTGGGAAAGGAATTTTATTCATGCTTAACCATCACAAAATGGCGGTGGAAGGTGCTGCTGCAGCAGGCGTCGGCTGGCTACTTAACGAAAAGCGTGCTAAAGGTAACCATGTCGTACTGGTGGTCAGCGGAAACAACATTGACCAACAAACCATCGATCACTTAATTAAGAATCAATAGGGCAGGAGTGAAGCGAATGGGAGTTACAGTGGAAAATGTGCTGCGGTTACCTATTTTTGAACAAGCCAAAGTGTTAACTAAGATCACAGATAAGCCCGTTCAATGGATATCCGTAATCGAGACACCTGTGGAAAATTTTGTTAGAAACAATGAATTTGTACTGAGTACCGGGGTGGGCTGCGGAGACGATATAACGGCACTTGAGGAATATGTGAAGGATGTTATTCGTGCAGATGCTTCAGCTCTCGCTTTTGCTACAGGACGATATCTTTACAAAATCCCGGACCGCATTCTGAAAATAGCAGAGGAACACAATTTCATGATTATGGAAATTCCATGGGAGGTGAGGTTCGGAGATATTCTGCAGGATGTTCTTCGTTTAATAAGTGAAGAAAAGCAGACCGGACAGCAGCGAGCCGAAACCATCCGACAGGAATTGATTAATTGTGTATTGAATGGCAAAGGATTGCAGGAAATCACCACGATTCTTTACGATAATACTCATATTCCTGCTGCTATCAGTGATCATAATAAACAAATCAGGGCTAATCAGCAATTCGACCGTTATTTTCTGGACGTGCTGAACGGAAAAGAAAACGAAGCGTTTCAACTCGTTTCTCCCGAGCCTTTTAGTGATCATCCATTAGTTCATTACATTGAAAAATATGAGATTGGTCCGCATTTTTGCTATCAGCTGACGATCCTTTCGAATTATAAAAAGCAAGGATATCTGCTGTTTAAGCCAGAGGAGGACCATGAATTGTCATGGGTGGATTTATCGATTTTAGAGCATACGTTAACGGCCTGCGCTTTATATTTTGTAAAAGAAAACGCAATCGAAATGACCGAAATCCGCTTGAAGGATAACTTTCTGCTAGAACTTGCCAAAACCGAAGTCGATATCGATAAGTCGCTCCTGGCAAAAGCTCACCTCCTTGGATATGATTTAGAGAAACCATATGTATGTCTCGTAGGGGATATTCGATTTAAAAAGCAGGTTGATGGTCCCGTAGGTTCAGAGGAACATTCGGTCCAATCTTCCTCCATGCACAGCCGGAACTACTATATTCAAAAGGAAGTGACACATGCAGGCGATGTGCTGAAGCGTCAGACGATGACCACTTTTGATGAAGGGGAAGTCATTGTTTATATAGAAGCGGATGCCAAGACATACACGGAGACAGCCAATCAGTTTCTTGATCTTGTGGAGCGGCGCCTTCACGAGTTACTTGCCGGTATTACGATTTCCTGGGGAGTCTCCTGCCATAAAGATGGCCTGTACAACTTCCACCAGAGCTATGAAGAGGCCGCTACCGCTTTAAATATCGGGCGCCAGAAACATGAAGATGGTGACCGCACTTTTTTCAGTGATACACGAATGAATCGCTTGTTAATGGCCCTATCACACGAAAAGGAAATTGAGTTTATTGTCCAGAATACCTTGGAGAAACTAATTGAATATGATCAGCGAAGACAGACCGACTTAATTCATACGTTCATTGTTTATAACAAATACAACAGTAACGTAAGCCAGACGGCCCGTGCCTTAAATCTTCACCGCCAGTCGTTGCTGCATCGCTTAAGGAATATTGAACAATTAACAGGGCTTTCCTTATTGGATGCAGATGATCTTTTCCTCCTGGAGCTCAGTGTGCGATTATGGATGTTGAAGAAAATAGAAAAATGAGCGCTTCTTCTGCAAAGGAGCCGCTCATTTTTATTTATTATCTGTCGGCGACGATTGTTTCTAAGTCTTCGTTCCTTGAACCAATTCTAGTTAATTGAATCTCCCATACATCCTCTTCCTCAACATAAGAAATCATCTTTACGGCTAAAAGTTTGTCCCCCGGAATCTCCATTAGAGCTTTAGACAGAGCCTCAGAAGCTTCTAAATCTGCACCCTCTACATGGCTCATTTCGAGAACCGTCACTTCTTCTGCTTCTGCCTGAGAAGGGAAGGATTCACGGACCCCATTTTTCACCCACACTTCTACTTGTTTCCCTACCCAGCGGTCTTTAGGAGCGCCTGAGACCCACATCGCATTCGCAGTACTGTCAGAATTAGAGTCCAAGGGGGAGACCACTAGGATTTGGTCCTTTTTCTGCTCCATAACAAATCCAGTAATTTCAGGAGGCGCAGGATTTTCCTGTTCGGGTGATTTTTTGGAATCACTATCAGAATTAGAAGTTGGTGCAGAGCCGCACCCGGCCAGAATCAAAGCTATGAAAAATATGCATCCCCAAGCTTTCATGGACTTGCCTGCCTTTCTATTTGGATTTTTGAATAATTTTCCATGACATCTATCTTTAACTTTGTTATAGTGTAAAACAACCAAGTGAATCTATGATTATAACTACTAGGGGAGCCTAAATAGGCTGAGAGGAAAGCAAAGAAGCATTCCGACTCTTAAGAACCTGATCTGGTTAAGACCAGCGGAGGGAAGTAGTCTACTATTTTTTATTAGACATTACCCTTTTAAGTCAGGTCCTTCCCAGGATCTGGCTTTTTTATTTTTCCCCTACGGAAGGGAGGACAGACATGAACAGAACAAGATTACTAACGACAATGGCTGCTTTCGTTGCGATTGGAACACTTGGTGCTCAGCTACTATGGTTTCCAGCAGGCGTGGCAAAGGCTTATCCAGTCCAGCATGCGGTAAATGTGATGGCAGCTATTACACTTGGTCCTTTACCGGCTGTAGCCATAGCTTTTATGATCGGTCTCTTACGAATCCTCCTGGGGTTAGGTACCTTGCTGGCGTTTCCTGGAGGAATGATCGGTGCTTTTCTTGCGGGTATCTTATACAAATGGATTCAGAATAAAATGGCAGCCGTTGCCGGTGAAGTGCTTGGTACCGGAGTTATTGGAGCCTTATTCGCTGTTCCATATGCCAACTTACTCATGGGCAGCTCATCTGGAGCTCTGGTATTTCTTCCATCTTTTTTAGTCAGCAGTATATCGGGCGCTATGATAGGATGGATCATCGTCACAAGAGTTAAATTGGAAAAATATATCTTACAACCATAATACACGGAATCTACTAGGGGCGCGAGTGTTCGCTGAGATAAGGAAATAAATTCCTTGGTCCCTTAACACCTGATCTGGATCATGCCAGCGGAGGGAAGTAGTAAGCAGCCCCACTCTCTCCCTCCCTTAGTAGCTTCCGAAAAATCAGGAGGCATATTCATGTCATTTACAGAACAGTTAAGACAAGAAAATCATGATATATTTGAAAGAATTTTTCATCATCCTTTTGTTGAAGGGATTGGAAATGGTCGTCTTCCCTCAGAATCTGTTGCTCATTATATAAAAGCAGACTACGAATATTTAAATGCGTTTATGCACATTTATGGAGTTGCAATTTCCAAGTCTTCGGAGCGTGAAGATATTCAATATTTTAACGAACAGGTTAATTTTGTTCTTCATAGTGAAGTACACCCCCATCATAATTTGTGCGAGTATATCGGCATTCGGTACGAGGATCTTCAAGGTTACCCGCTCCCTCCAACGGCTGATCATTATGTGAAGCATATGATGTACCATGCTCAAATGGGAGGTCTTGGTGAAATTATTGCCGCACTGCTCCCTTGTCCTTGGACTTATTTAGAGATAGGGAGATATTTGATGGAGGAGTATGAGCCTGACCAAGATCATCCTTTTTCTCCCTGGATAAAATTCTATGCCGAAAGCGAGATGCAAATTCTGACGGATCATTTACGAAGCCGGCTGGATCATTTAGCTGAACAGGCTTCAGAAAAAGAACTCAATCGTATAAGAGATGCGTTTCGGAAAAGCTGTCAGCTGGAATGGTCTTTTTGGGAAATGGCTTATACATGTGAAGAATGGATTGAAGGAAAGGCGGTGGATGTTAAATGAACCACGTTCCATGCGCACTGACTATTGCAGGTACAGATCCAAGCGGAGGAGCAGGTATCCAGGCAGATTTAAAGACATTCCAGGAATTAAAATGCTACGGGATGTCCGTGATCACATCTGCTGTAGCTCAAAATACAACAGGGGTAAAGGATATTCACCATCTTCCCCTTGATTTCCTGGAAAAACAACTGCAGTCTATTTCTGAAGATATGCCGGTCCAAGCCTTAAAAACAGGAATGATCGCTCAAAAAGATATGATGAAAGTAATAGCCGAGTGGATCCCGCAGATCAACGCTTATTATGTAATGGATCCTGTTATGATTTCTCAAAGTGGTGATTCATTAAGTGAGGAAGAATCTCGGGAGGTGTTACGAAAACAGCTGCTACCTTTAACGTCTTTAGTAACCCCTAACATCCCGGAAGCGGAAGAAATAACCGGGGAAAGGATTGAAACGGAGGAAGATATGAAAGAAGCAGCTGAAGCTATCGTTAAGAACTTCGGAGCAGGTTCAGCCTTAGTCAAAGGCGGGCACAGAGCAGGTTCAGCCATCGATTATTTATTTGATGGAAATGAGATCCATACCTTCGAATCCGAACGTATTCAAACAAAAAATACTCATGGGACCGGCTGTACTTATTCAGCAGCGATTACTGCTTACCTGGCGCAGGGACTCTCGCTAGTTGAAGCGGTCAAACAAGCTAAATATTTTGTAACGGAAGCAATTCGGTATTCCTTCGATTTAGGCCATGGCAGTGGTCCGACTAATCATTTTGCTACTCGTGAGGAGGTTTCTAACAAATGGATATAAATATTATTAAAGAAGTGCGTGAAAAGCAGCCGCTGGTTCATCATATTACGAATGGAGTGGTGATGAACTTCAGTGCAAACGGTTTACTTGCTTTTGGAGGTTCCCCCATCATGGCACATGCCGAAGAAGAGGTTGAGGATGTATCGCGTCTTGCCGACAGTGTTCTTCTTAATATAGGGACATTAACTGAAAAACAGGTAAATGCCATGATTACAGCAGGCCAGGCAGCTAATGAAGCAGGGGTTCCTGTGGTAGTGGATCCGGTTGGAGCACCTGCTACTAAATTCCGCTCGAAAAGTATTCAAAGCATTTTAGAAAGGGTTAAACCTTCTGTAATTAAAGGAAATGCCGGTGAACTTGCTCATTTAATAGGAGAAGAAGTAGAGACAAAAGGGGTGGAATCGACCGGTACAGGGAACGAGAAATCAATTGCTGAAAGAGTAGCACGAACTTATGAGACGACCGCTGTTGTCACAGGAAAAATGGATGTAGTTTCTGATGGAACCGAAACCCGGACTAATTCAACAGGTCACCCTCTTTTAGCGAAGGTGACAGGAACCGGATGCCTTCTAGGATCTATTCTTGCTGCATGCATGTCTGCAACTGGATCAAGTGTAACCAAGATCCATACAGCTCTGGAATTTTTCGGAGCAGCGGCTGAATACGCTGCATCTAAGGAAGAAGTACAGGGACCTGGGACATTCACCTCTCGTTTTCTCGATGCATTGGCTATGGACCCTGATCAGTGGAGGGGAGACGAACAGTGACCTTATCTAAGCAGTTAAGAAAGTATTTCGTGATGGGCAGCCAGGACACAGACAGGGATCCTGAAGCTGTCCTGGAAGAAGCCATCCAAGCAGGGATAACCGCTTTCCAATATAGAGAAAAGGGGACGGGATCGCTCAAAGGAGAGGCGAAACATGAGCTTGGCAGGAAACTAAGAAGCCTTTGCCGGGAGAAGGAGATCCTCTTCATAGTCAATGATGATTTAGATATGGTTGAACCGCTTGAGGCAGACGGGATTCATGTAGGTCAGGAAGACATAAGTGTGGAAGTCATAAGGTCGCAATTTCCAGACAAAATCCTCGGTCTATCTGTTTCGACAGAGAAGGAAGTAATCCAAAGTTCGTTAGAAAAGGTCGACTATCTTGGAGCTGGTCCAATCTTTCAAACGAGCACGAAGGAAGACGCCAAGCCTGTGGTCGGAACCGTTTGGATTAAGCAGCTGAGAGAGGCGTATCCGGATTTACCGATTGTCGGCATCGGAGGGATTAATACGGAAAATGCCTCTTTGGTTACAGAAGCAGGAGCTGCTGGGGTAGCCGTTGTTTCAGCTATCACACATGCCGAATCGATAGCTGAAGCGGTCAAGCGTCTATAACGAAACTTGGAGTGCAGTATTTTACCAGACGTTGGTCAAACAATACCGATGCACACTTATTCAACAATAGGGCCGATTAGTTGAAGACTCGACTTCGAGATGTTTTTGGTCCGTTGCTCATATTAGGAGGGGCTGTCTACGGAAACAACTCGCTTTCCTGCGGGGGAACTGGCAAGCCTCCTCGGTCGCTTCACTCCCTGTGGGGTCTAGCCTAGCTCCTTCTCCCGCGGGAGTCTCGCTGTTTCCTCCGCCATCCTATGATCGAGGAGTGAACGGACACTTCTATAAGTGAGATAGTCGTTCTGGATAAGCCTAAAACCCTTATATATCAGAGAGTGTACGTTTAAATAAGCTAGATGCTTTTTTGTTCTCCTGTTAATTATAGGTGGCATTTTTGGAGGATTTCGAGTTTCTGATTCGGCCAGGTCCGGAGGGGGACGATGAAGACTCCTGTGGGATGAACATGATCGGTAAGATCCCGGAAGGCGAAGCCTGAGGAAGCTTACCACATATAGGAAGTTCGACTAAAACCGCCACTTCCTGTGGCAACGTCGAACGACCCTGCGTCGTGCAGGGCCGGAAAGCGTAATCGTCCCCCGGAGGACTGTCCTCTCAACCCAAATATCTCGGAACTGAGTCTTCAACAAACGGGAGCTTATCTTTAATAGTAATTTATCGTTTTAACAGTGTTTGCAGTAATGGCACTGTTTTTTTATTGGTCATTTCCGCCATGGGTTTACTTCCTTATTTCAGATCGGTTTAGTTAAGAGGGTGAAGGGTAAAAGAATAGGAAGAATAAATTTAGGTCATTACAAGATGAGAAGATATCCATTCAATATACCAATAGAGGAAGTGAGCAGAAAATGAGTCAACAAACTTGGTCTGTAGATCAAATCCCTTCATTAAAAGATAAAGTAGCCATTGTAACAGGCGGGAACGGAGGTCTTGGATTCGAAGCGGTAAAAGTGTTTGCTGAAAAAGGAGCAACTGTTATCTTGGCTTCAAGATCTTTAGAACGCGGAGAAGAGGCATATGAGTCGATCAGGAAAGAAAATCCGAATGCCATTATTGATGTGATGCCATTAGATCTTCAGGATTTGGATTCGGTGAAAGAATTCGCGCGTATATTTAAAGCCAAATACTTTCGGCTGGATATCCTGCTGAATAACGCAGGAGTAATGACGACCCCTTACGGTAAAACGAAAGACGGTTTTGAGCAGCAGCTCGGCATAAATCATCTGGGCCACTTTGCTTTGACTGCGCTTCTATTCGAACGCTTAAAAGAAACAAAGGACTCCAGAGTGGTTAATATCAGCAGTAATGCCCACAAATCAGGAACGGTCGATTTTGATAACCTGATGTTTGAAGGCGGCAGAGGATACAAACCAATGAAGGCCTATTCCCAATCTAAATTGGCCAATTTGCTGTTCACCTTTGAATTGCAGAGACGAATTGAGCAAGCCGGCTTGTCTATAAAAAGCGAAGCGGCTCATCCAGGAGGTGCTCAAACCAACTTGGCACGGCATGTAGAAGACAAGTTTCTTTATAAAATGCTGGAAGGGGTGCTTACCCGCGTTACACAAAGTGCCTATGATGGAGCGCTTCCAGGTATTCGCGCAGCTACCGATTCTTCTTTAGAAGGCGGACGCTATTTAGGTCCTTCCGGTTTTATGGAGATGAAAGGGGATCCTGTAGTAGTTGCTCCTAAAACTCATGCTTACGATGTAATGGACGCGGACTTGCTTTGGAAAGAGTCCGAGCGATTAACAGGTGTGAAGTTCCCTGTTTAATAGAATGACTGCCTAAGCCTTTTAAGGCTTAGGCTTTTTTTGAGCTTTTTCCAGAGTAAAGAAAATAATAAAAAAGGTATTTTAATATATTAATTTTAGTTTTTTTTTATAATGAGCGGGTAAGCAGGGATATATACCAACATTAAGAAAGGATTGAGGAGGATTTAGATGGATAGGAAGAAGCTCATCGATTACAAAATATTTATACCCTCGCTATTAATTATACTGGGTATTAGTATCCCATTTGCTATGTACGAGAAAGAGTCATTGGAAGTATTGAATTCTATATTTGATTATATTGTAGAGGTGTTCAGCTGGGGTTATCTCTGGTATGGAATTATTTTAGTTATAGCAGGATTGTATTTATCATTTTCAAAATACGGCCAAGTCGTACTGGGAAAACCTAATGAGAAGCCGCGGTTCACTTTATTTGAATACGCATCGATACTGATTGCTATGGGCGTAGGTTCGACCATTATGAGAACCGGAATGCTTCAGTGGACTTCTGTTGCTAATGACCCACCAGCAGGAGTAGAAGCTGGATCTCCGGAAGCTCTTTTATGGGGAAATGCCTACAGCATGTTTTTATGGGGGTTTCAAGTTTTCGCCATCTTCGTGTTGATTGCTCCGGCGATGGGGTACATTCTTCACGTAAGAAAACGTCCATTAATGAGGATATCTGAAGCTTGTCGTGTTCTTTTTGGCGATAAATTTACGGATGGATTAGGCGGCAAAGTGCTTGATGTTTTATTCCTTATTAGTATTCTTGCAGGCGCAGCTGTAACACTTGGATTAGGGGCGCCTATTATTACTCAGAACTTATCTCACCTTTTAGGTATAGAAGTTAACTTTGGTCTGACCATAACGGTCACAATCATATGGGTGTTCTTATTTTCACTTAGTGCTTATTTAGGTATTGAAAAAGGAATAAAACGGTTGAGTACGTTTAATATGTATTTAGCCGCTATATTTGCTTTATTTATTTTAATAGGAGGACCAGGAGTATTTATATTAAATTACTTCTCCGATAGTGTATCCTTCCTATTAGCTAATTACCTTAATATTTCGTTAAACACACAATCTGTGCATCAGGGGGCAACCTCACATATCCAAAGTAATACCGTGTTTTGGTATGCTTACAGTGCTACATGGGCTATGCTCCACAGTGTATTTGCCGCTAAAATTTCAAGAGGCAGAACGATTAAGGAAATGATTCTGACTTACTTGCTGGCGCCTACCCTTATATCTTGGGTTGCGACAGGAGTACTTGGAGGACTAGGTGTTCATAGATATCTTATGGGAGATATGTCTATTCTTCAGATGGTTGAAAATAACGCAAGAATGGCAGCTATTCCAGAAATATTGTCGACTCTTCCGTTCGGAGAAATTTCTATTATCATCTTTATGGTTGTGGCTCTCGTGTTCTTAACGACCACGCTTGATTCCACCACTTACACCGTAGCTGCTTATACGAGTACAAGAGATATGAGTAAGTATGAGCCGCCGAAATTGCTGCGCATTATTATTGCAGCTGTTATAACTGGTTTGGCTTTAGTGCTTATGCGTATTGGTGGCCTACCGCCTCTTGAAGTTATTTCAGGACTTATGGGTCTGCCTATTATCTTCCTTCAGTTTATACTCATTTACGCTGCAAAACGTATGATTGATGAGGATAAAGCCTGGAAGCATAACATTCGAAGTAGTAGTTAATAATAAAACCCTCTTTCCGACCATGACGGAGAGAGGGTTTTCTATTGCTGAAAATCTGCGCAAGTATTAAGTGAATATTTTAAATCAGCTGACTCTCCCTATTTTATGTAAGGTAGCTTAAATAGCGTTCACTATCAGCGTCCGCACATTTATATCTTTGGTAACGACCCACTCACATTTACGGAATTGTCCATTATTCTGCCATATACTGTTCATATAAAATTAGTCAAAAAGCTTGAGAGTGCATTATTTAAGGCTTTTTCTAGTTTTACTAGAAGTGATTAAAAAATAACCAACAGTGAAAATGTTTCACAGAAACATTTTATAGTAAGACTATCATTTTTTAGAAGGAGAAGTTGATAGCATATCGCCTATATCGACACGATATGAACTTTCTGAATTCAATGGATATGAAATAAGCACGGCCATAGGTACAAATGGGGCCTAATAGACTCTGTTTATAGAAGATTATGTCTTTAGAATCTAGTTGTATCGCAAGGCGATATATCTTATAATAACTAAGAAACAGTAGTTTTATTATCATCTATTCATTATTTTCTAATGGTCATCATATTGCCTGTATCGACAGGCGATATAAGATCTTGTATAGAATAAAAGACGGACTACAGCCTAAGGGAATTTTAATTATGTTATTTTTATAAGCACTTTTTTGATAGTCAGGTATATCGCAAGGCGATATAACCTGGAGAGGTCTCAGGAAACCTTGGTATTTAATAGAAAGAGGTGCGATATGCGAAGCGATATTCAACCAAATGAACAGGCTTTCTCTTCTAAAGAAGTAGCCGAAGAAGTGGGAATTGCGACACCAACTGTTCGAAAATACGCTCAAATCTTAGAACGGAATGGATATGAGTTTTTCAAAAATCGTGACCGGCGTATCTTTGTTCATTCTGATATCGAAGCACTTATATCGATACGCGATACGGATAAGCCATTAGACGTTATAGCTCAAGAACTGGTGGAACAGCAGACAGAACGCTTAAAGGGGTATAAGGAAGCTGGTATATCGGTGCCCGATACATACAATCCTTCACTCCAGCACAATGATCAATTAAAAGAATTTTTCAGGGCCCTATCCAGTGAACTCGCAGCTACCCGTGAGATGAATGTGCAATTAACCAATGATATTTCAGAGTTAAAAACCACTGTGTCACGTCTGCAGCAGGATCACCACCATATAAGTGCGGGGATTAGCAATTCGGCTCAAAAAACTAATGCTAAAATTGAAAAATTGTCACAGCAGCAGGAAGAGCATTATGAAACATTACTTCAACAGGAAAAAGAAAAAACGGAAGCATTACAAGAAGAAATTAAAAATATGCGGGCTGAGCAAAATAAAGAGTGGCGCATGCAAAATGATTTTAACACACGTCTAGAGCAAGCAATGAAAAAAACAGAACAGCCGAAGGGCAGCTGGGAATGGTTTTTATCCCTTTTTGGTAAATAATTGATTGTATGGTTCATCATTGGAAGACCGCCATTCAATATCAGACCAGGTTTTTGATTCATGAAACTGCAAAAAGCTGCCATCTATACAAATAAGTCTATATAGAAGACATAAAAAAAGACGGGCTAGCCCGTCTTTTTTTCGTTTACCTAATCCTCTCTCCAGGCTTAAGGATCGGCAAATCCACGTTCACGGTGTCTGGATACTTAATGCCGGCTCCTGTATTTAAAACAACCACCTTTTCCTCTTCATGAATCCATCCATGTTCGCGAAGGCGGCGGGCGGCGGAGAATGCCGCAGCTCCTTCAGGGCACACAAAAGCCCCTTCCTTTTGAGCCACTTTCTTTTGTTCCTCAAGAAGAGCATCGTCACTGATTGCTATGGCGCACCCATCTGTCTCATAAAGGGCTTCAAGTACTAGAAAATCTCCAAGAGCTTTAGGTACATTAATTCCAAATGCTACCGTTTCAGAACCTTCCCAAAAAGGAGCCTCTGTTTCTCCTTTTTCCCATGCCTGAACAATGGGGGCACAGCCCTCTGATTGTACAGCTACCAGTCTCGGCAATTTATCTTTCTGGATCCATCCAAGTTGTTGAAGCTCCTTTAATGCCTTGTGAATGCCAATCAGTCCAACACCGCCTCCGGTTGGATAAAGAATGACATCAGGCACCTCCCAATTCAACTGTTCAGCAATCTCCAGCCCCATGGTTTTTTTGCCTTCGATCCTGTAGGGCTCTTTTAATGTAGAAACATTGTACATTCCTTTCTCTTTTACGGCATGCCCAACAATTTGACCTGCATCACTAATTAATCCATCGACTAAGTATAAGTTTGCTCCAGATATAGCACATTCGTTTCTGGTAATTTTGGGAGCATCAATTGGCATGACGATAGTAGATTTCATAGATGCGCGAGCGGCATATAGAGACCAGGCAGCCCCTGCATTTCCGTTCGTAGGCATAGCCAATTCTTCCACACCAAGTTCCTTCGCTTTTGAAACTCCTACAGCTGCTCCACGAGCTTTAAATGACCCCGTTGGAATCGTTCCTTCGTCCTTCATGAGTAAATCCTCAATACCCATACCTTGTCCGATTCTGTTCATTGTAAGTAATGGACTCATTCCTTCTCCTAAAGTGGTTTTGTATTGTTCATCCTCCAGTGGAAGAAGTTCATGATAGCGCCACAAATCAGGAGAGCGGTTCGCCAGGTGATCTTTCTTCCAATCGTGGGCTAATTCATCCAGGCGGTATTCGACCAAAAGCGGAGATCCGCATGTGCATAAATGCTGAGTTTCTTTGCTTGAATAAGTTTTCAAACATTTCGGGCAGTACAAGTGAGATATGTAACTGTAGTTCATTTTTTGAGGCCTCCTTATAAGTATTAGCTTCATGGTAACACACCATCTCGCTGTAGCTTACTAAGGGAGACTTTTTACAGAGAGTGTCGATTTTTAAGTTTGTAGTAAATCTGGTTTTGAAACTTCATACACTTTTTACATTACAAAAAAAAAGCGGGTTGAATAAAATATAAGTAATCATTATTTTAATATTCAGAAAAAAGTGGAGGGGTTCAAATGGTGCTTCCTTTTGACATTCTTGAGTATCACCAGCGGTTACAAGAGACAAAAAAGAGTATGGAAGCGAAAGGAATCGAAGTCCTGCTAATTTCAAATCCGGCAAATATGAATTATCTTTCAGGGTATGATGCCTGGTCTTTCTATGTTCATCAAATGCTTGTGATTATCATTGATGAGCCGCAGCCTTTATGGATTGGACGTTACCAGGATGCAAATGGTGCCCGGGTTACAACTTGGATTTATGATGAAAATGTAATTGCGTACCCAGACTATTATGTCCATTCAGAAATCTATCACCCAATGGATTTTATTTCGGAAATTTTAACTCAAATTGGACATGGAAATCGAAGAGTTGGCGTTGAGATGGACCAATATTACTTTACCGGTATGGCGCTTGAGAGATTGAAAAAAGGAATGCCGGAGGCGGTTTTTCAAGATGCTACCCTGTTGGTTAACCGAGTAAGAATGATTAAATCAGACCAGGAAATTGAATATATGAAAAAAGCAGCGAAGATCGCAGATTTGGCGATGCAAAAAGGTGTGGAAAGTATAAGTCCGGGAGTGCGTGAATGTGATACAGCCGCTGAAATTTACTATCAAATAATCAAAGGCACACCTGAATTCGGAGGAGAGTATCCGGCTATCGTACCTCTGCTCCCGACCGGGGATCGGACTTCAATCCCACACCTAACGTGGAGTGACCGTCCTTTTGTAGAAGGGAACGCCGTCATTATTGAACTGGCGGGTTGTTACAAGCGTTACCATGTACCACTTGCAAGAACCGTAACGGTTGGACAGCCGAATGAAAAGCTTCAAGTGGTAGCCCCGGTCGTCCTTGAAGGGATACAGGAAGTTCTTTACGCAGCTAAACCAGGGGTGACATGCGGGGAGCTTGAAGAAGTATGGAGAAAGACGATTAAGAAGCACGGTTTTGAAAAAGAGGCACGACTCGGCTACTCCGTTGGGCTGAATTATCCACCGGATTGGGGAGAGCATACCGCAAGTATTCGAAAAGGTGATCCTACCGTCTTAAAGCCGAATATGACATTTCACCTTATACCGGCTTTATGGTTTGATACAGATGGAATTGAAATCAGTGAAACTTTCCGTATTACGGAAGAGGGTTCTGAACGGTTTACCACTTATCCCCAAGAATTAATTATTAGGGATCATATGGACCTTAGCGGACAAATCAGCTAGGAGGTGACGATCATTCAATTATTCCATCGGAGTGAAATTAATCATGTGATTCGTTTAGATAAAAAGGTAGTGGATTTGGTGGAAGATGGTTTCAATGCGCTAAGTGATAACAAAGTGCAAATGCCTCCCATCATGCGAATCGATGTCCCCGAACATAACGGGGAAGTCGATATTAAATCCGCTTATATAAGAGGTTATGATAGCTTTGCTATCAAGCTCTCTTCTGGATTTTTTAATAATCCTCAAATAGGGCTGCCAAGTGCGAATGGCCTGATGATTCTCTTGAGTGCGGAAACAGGCAGACCGATGGCGATTCTTGCAGATCAGGGTCTGCTGACTGACTTACGTACCGCTGCTGCAGGTGCAGTAGCTGCCCGTCATCTCAGTCGCCAGGATAGTCGAACGGCTGGAATTATAGGCACCGGCGCTCAAGCGCGACTGCAGTTGGAAGCTCTCTCGCTTGTTCGTCCCATAGAAAGGGTGCTGGTTTACGGTAGAGATATTAAAAAGGCTGACGCCTATAAAGAAGATATCGAAGAACGATTAAGTCTGCCAGTTGAGGTGTGTGCTCACCCGCAGGAAGTCGCAGAAAACAGCGATATAGTGGTAACTACCACCCCTTCATCCCAACCTCTCATAAAAGGGGAATGGTTACAATCTGGAGTGCATGTCACCGCTATGGGCTCTGATGCCGAACATAAACAGGAACTTGAAGCATCGGTATTGGAACGAGCGGATCAGTTAGTTTGTGATGTAAAAGCGCAGTCTGTACGGCTGGGAGAATTAAGGAATGGTCAACAGGAAACAGTGGACCGCGCTATTGAGCTCGGAGAAATAACAAGCGGCCGCAAGCAAGGAAGGCAGTCGCCCGATGAAGTTACGGTTTGCGATCTTACAGGGACGGGTGTGCAAGATACGGTTATTGCCCGCCACGTCTATTCATTACTTGTACCTCAGGAGGAGATTATTAATGGAAAAAGCTAAATTCAGTACAAAATCGATTTGGGCCGGAGAAAAAGAACAGTTGGCTTTTGGAGCTACACAGGTACCGGTCGTTCATAGTGTATCCTTTGGTTATGACGACATGGATGAATGGTATGAAGTAGCGATTGGAAATAAACCGGGTCATATTTATGGCCGGAACACCAATCCAACGGTGCAGGCATTTGAAGAAAAAATTCGTATTCTTGAAAACGCAGATGCTTCTACCAGCTTTTCTACAGGCATGGCTGCGATTAGTAATACGCTGAGTACTTTACTGTTCCCCGGAGACCGCGTCGTATCAATTAAAGATACGTATGGTGGCACGAACAAAATTTTCACGGAATTTCTACCAAGACAGCAAGTAGAAGTGATTTTGTGTGATACAGGAGATCATGAGGCTATCGAAAGGGAAGTGGCGAGAGGATGTAAAGTCCTTTATCTCGAAAGCCCGACCAACCCGACCGTTAAAATTACGGATATTAAACGAATGGCTGCAGCTGGTAAAGCCGTAGGGGCCACTGTCATCGTGGATAATACTTTTGCTACACCTGTCAATCAGAATCCGTTGGAGCTTGGTGCTGACCTTGTGATCCATAGTGCAACGAAATTCCTTGGAGGGCACGCTGACGCACTTGGCGGGGCTGTATGCGGTGATCGAGCTCTTGTAGAAGCTATTTATCACTATCGTGAAATTAACGGTGCCACTATGGATCCTATGGCAGCCTACTTGATTCTGCGCGGTATGAAAACGCTTAAACTCCGAGTTGATCAGCAAAATAAAAACGCAGCAAGTATCGCAGAATATCTGAAAACATTTGATTTGGTCGAAGCGGTATTTTATCCAGGCCTTGAGGACCATCCTCACCATGACATAGCGAAAGAGCAAATGACTGGTTTTGGAGGTATGCTCAGTTTTGCAGTTCGCGGTGGAGTGGATACCGTGAGACAACTGCTTCCAAAACTGAAATACGCGAACCGGGCGGCTAATTTGGGATCTGTCGAAACAGTCGTCGGACCTTCAAGAACGACCAGCCACGTTGAATGTACCCCGGCTGAAAGACTGGCTATGGGAATTCCGGAGGGACTCATCCGTTACTCCGCTGGCATTGAGGATATTGATGACTTAAAACAGGATCTTGCTCAAGCCTTTAAAGCTATTGAAGCTTATGTCAAAAGCTGAGGAAGTGTAGCTTGTGAGAACCAAAAACGCGGACTTAGTCAGACGCTCTCAAGAACTTCATTCTTCTTTAGTAAAATGGAGGAGAGATTTTCATCAACATCCAGAACTAAGTTTTCAAGAACAACGCACAAGCAGAAAAGTTGAAGAAATCCTGCGCGAAGCGGGGATTGAGGATATTGAAACGAATGTAGGCGGCTACGGGCTCATTGCAACGATAAGCAATGGCCCTGGGGCTGTGATCGGAGTGCGGGCAGATATGGATGCCCTTCCCATCGAAGAAGAAACAGGTTTCGCCTGGGCTTCAAAAAATCATGGGGTTATGCATGCCTGCGGTCACGACGCCCATACAGCCATTCTGCTTGGGGTAGCTCATTTGTTTATAGAAGATGCGAAGGCCAATCGATTTCAGGGTACGGTTAAATTTGTCTTTCAACCAGCTGAAGAGAAGTGTGATGAACAAGGGGAAACCGGGGCTGTCAAAATGCTGCACTCCAAAAAGCTGGAAGAACTTGATTCGATACTGGCCCTTCATATGTGCCCATGGAGAAAACGTGGAGAGGTTCAAATCCATGATGGACCTAGTATGGCAAATAATGATGAGTTCCATATTTCTATTAAAGGAGACGGTGGTCATGCCGGCTATCCTCATCAAACCGTCGATCCGGTTTGGATCAGTACATTCGTATTGCAGAATCTGTACAGTTTAAATGGGCGTAAAGTCGATCCTTTGGACGTGGGGACGATTAGCATTGGGAAAATTCAAGCAGGAGAAGCCAACAATATTATTCCGCATGAAGTAGAGATCCGAGGCACGATGCGTTCGTACTCTAATGAAGTCCGGTATATGCTTATTCACGAAATTAATAAGATTCCTTCCCTCGTGGCATCCCTTGGAGGAGAGTGTGACCTAGTGGTTCAAAAAGGAGAGCCCGCGCTCTATAACGCGCCGGAAATTAATGCAGTTTTCAGAAAAGCAGCTTATCCAATGACGATATATAATGAACCTTTTGGAATGGGCAGTGAGGATTTTAGTCATTTTACACAAAAAATTCCTGGTGCCATGTTTTTTTTAGGTTGTGCAACAGAAAAGGTGACCAATCTCCATCAATCTGATTTTAATATAGACGAATCTGCTATGTGCGATGGAGTCAGGGTGCTTGCGGAAAGTACGTATGAATTACTAAAGCAGGGAGGCATTTGATGACAATGAAAATAGCTTTTATTGGTTTTGGAGGGGTCGGTCAGTCGCTGGCTAAAATCATGAAAGAACGCCAGGAAAACCTTAACACGGTGCATGGCCTCGATTTTTCAATCGTTGCTGTAGCCGATATGCGGCTCGGGGCCGTTTATCATCCGGATGGGCTGAACTTGGATTTATTATTTGAAGGTATAAGTGAACATGCAACAGTAGAAACTTACCCGGAGGATCACCAGACGGTTAAAGGGTGGAGTAGTCTGGAAACGATCAGGCACTCCAATGCTGACGTTATTGTGGAAGTAACGTTTACCGATGTAAAAACAGGAGAGCCTGCTATCTCTCATTGCCGGACTGCATTTGCTCATGGAAAGAGCGTAGTAACCACCAATAAGGGTCCGGTCGCACTTGCTTACGAAGAACTGGTTCAACTGGCCGAAGATCAGGGTGTGTTCTTTGGATTCGAAGGCACTGTGATGAGCGGCACACCAGCTTTACGAATGCCGGAAACCACTCTTGCAGGCAATCAGATCACTGAAATCAAAGGCATATTAAATGGAACCACAAACTATATGATAACGGAAATGGAAAAGGGGCTTTCTTATAAGGAGGCACTTGAAAAAGCTCAAAAACTGGGATACGCCGAAGCTGACCCAACCAGTGATGTGGAAGGTTATGATGCTCGGTATAAAGTGTCGATTTTATCCAGTCATGTAATGAGGTCCCCTATCCCCCCACATGAAGTAGAGTGTGAAGGAATTAGTGGACTTAATTTGGAAAAAATAAGAGACGCATGGAAAGACGGAGAAAAGTATCGGTTAATTGCTCGTGTAGAAAAAAGTAGTGGAAGCGTGAAGGCAAGTGTTAAACCAGAGAGAATTCCTATGGATGATCCGTTAGCTGGAGTAACCGGAGCTACAAATGCGATTGTCTATGAATGTGATTTAGCGGGGTCGATCATGCTTACTGGAGCAGGTGCAGGTCTTACGGAAACAGGTTATTCATTATTGATTGATTTAATTCACTATCATAAGCAGCGCACACCAACGAAAATATAAGGAGGGTAGCCTGCCATGCAGACAAAAGTGAAAACGATGAAAATGTTACTGGGCGGGGAATGGGTTGATGCTGATCATACATTTGAAGTTCTTAATCCTCAGAATAACAGGCTGATTGCCCATGTTCCTGCTGCTTCTAAAGAGGATATGCTTGCTGCCATCGAAATAGCAGACCGCACATACAAATCTGTTGATCCATGGCCTGTCCACGAACGAATCCGCGTATTAAATGAAGCGGCCGACTATATGGAAACCCATGCAGAAGAATATGCTCAAATTCTTTCTTCAGAAGGAAGCAAAACGATTACAGAAGCCCGTGGGGAAGTAAAAAGAGCTACGCAGACGATTCGAATTAGTGCCGAAGAAGCACGAAGAATAAAGGGAGAAACGATTAATTTTGATCAAAATGAAGGAAGTGAACACCGGACCGGTTACTATTACCGTTTTCCAGTAGGAGTCGTGGGTGCGATCACGCCGTTTAATGATCCATTAAACCTTGTGGCCCATAAAATTGGTCCTGCAATAGCGGCTGGTAACGCGATTGTCATAAAGCCTGCCTCGGTAACACCTTTGAGTGCACTGAAATTAGCTGAAGCTTTAGTAGAAGCGGGTCTTCCAAAAGGTATGCTGTCCGTAATTACAGGATCAGGTAAGCAGTTAGGAGATCCTCTTGTTACTCATCCAGCTGTAAAAATGATTTCTTTTACAGGAGGTGGTGATGCAGGTGAGCGAATTTCCAGCCAGGCGGGAACAAAAAAAGTGAGCATGGAATTAGGATCGAATTCACCGGTTATCGTTTTAAAAGATGCGGATCTTGAAGATGCGGTTTCATCTTGTGTATCAGGAGCTTTTTCAGCCGCTGGCCAAAACTGTATAGGGGTTCAGCGGGTTTACGTTGAAGGCGAAGTTTATCGGGATTTTGTAAAGGATTTTGTGAATTTAACCCTTGATTTAAGAGTTGGCGATAAAACGGATGAGCATACAGATGTAGGTCCTATGATTGAAGAGAAAGAAGCCATACGCGTTGAGACGTGGGTGGAAGAAGCTGTTCAGGAAGGGGCGAAAATAGAAGCGGGAGGTAAAAGGGACGGTGCTTTTTATTATCCGACCGTTTTAACGGATGTTTCTGATAATGCTCGAATTGCACAAGAAGAAATATTCGGACCTGTCGTCATCATCCAGCCAGTGAAGAATCTGCAGGAAGGAATTGAAAAGTCCAATAATGTCAACTATGGGCTTCAGGCAGGTGTTTTCACCAATAATCTTCAGCATGCCTTTTATGCGATCAAACACATGGACGTTGGTGGTTTAATGATTAACGACAGCAGTGATTATCGTATTGATGAAATGCCATTTGGAGGCACTAAGGGATCTGGTATCGGTAGAGAAGGGGTCCGTTTCGCGATCGAATCCATGACAGAACAGAAGGTTGTATGTTTCCGTTTACAATCAAATATTTAACAGGATTATTATGACCTGTTTTCGATGCCGCTATGTTTCTACATAGCGGTTTTTTTAGTGGAAATTGGAATGCTTACCTCAGGATAAAAACCCTCTAAGAGAGAATAGTAAACGTAAGAAATCCTGAGGAGGATAAAAGATGAAAAAAGGTTTAATTGTATTGTTTACGGCCTTCATCATGTCTCTCGTGCTTACAGCTTGTAACACAGATGAAGCGGCTAGAGAACAACAGCGAAATAACTTTAATGAAGTAAGTTTTGGTCCTGAAGATCAAGGAATTCAGCAGAAGGGTCAAAATGCAGTTGATCCAGGTGCTGCACCAGGACAAAACAGGTTCGACCCTAACATACATTTTGAAGGATTAAATCCAAATGGACCAAACGGAATGATGGATGCACCGATCAGGGATAACGAAGAAAATAGGGCAGAGCCTGACAGAGATCAGGGGAATGCAGAAGATGAGCGTTTCGGAGAGGTGAATGGAGCTCTTCAAGAAGAAGTAGTGAAGTTAACCAATCAGGCGCGGGAGAAAAACGGTTTGAAGCCACTGAAAATTGATGGCCAAGTAGCTAAAGTTGCCCAGAAAAAGTCAGAGGATATGTCGGCCAATGACTACTTCTCTCATACATCTCCAACTTACGGAACACCATTCGATATGCTGAAAGAATTCGGAGTCGATTACCGTACAGCAGCGGAAAATATCGCTGCCGGTCAAGAAACGGCTGATCAGGTTGTAAAAGGCTGGTTAAATAGTCCAGGACACCGTAAAAATATTATGAACAAGAATTTGACCCATATTGGAATTGGATACGATCAGGATGGAAACTACTGGACACAAATGTTTATCGGTAAAAAATAATTAAGCAAGACGTCACGGTTCGTCCGGCGTCCTGCTTTTTACATAACACGAGAAAGGACAGGGCATATGATTAAAAAAGTTATGGTATTCACGTTCATTATCTTCATTTTGCTGCCCCTGTCCAATGTTTATTCCAGACAAGAAGAGCGGGTAGTAGCCATAGGTGATTCTATTCCGTTTGGATATAATTTGTCGAAAGATAACCACATGCCTCCTAGTAAAGCTTTTCCTTACCTTATTGGGAAAGAAACAGGTTTGGAAGTCACTAATCTCAGTGTGCCAGGATTAACATCCGGGGAACTGTTAAGGGCTGTTCATTCCAATGATATGTTCAGACAATCTATACAGGGAGCGGACTATGTCATTCTTTATATTGGGGGAAACGATCTTCTTAACTTAGTGAAAAAGAATAAAGGATTGGACGGTATTCGGATTGATGAAGCTGCTCCTGTAATAAGGGATCTGATATACAATGTATATTCCACGATCGTTTTGATTGATCAGCTAACAGAGGGGCAGATTCTCGTGTATAACATTTACAATCCTTATCCTTCCGCGGGAGACCAGCTTAATACACCATTAGCTTACATTAACCAACAGTATGCTTCATTAATTAAGCTTCTCAGTCATTTCACTTCAGTGAAGCTGTTGAATGCCAATTCCGCATTCAAAGGTCATCCAGATTACATCATTAAAGGAGATGTTCACCCTACTGAAAAAGGACAACGGGTTCTGGCTAAACTGGCTCTTCAGCAGATGAAAAAATAAACTTCTACACGGAGAGCCATATCCTCCTGTATACTAGTAAATAATTCAACAAGAGGAGGGTTTATATTGATCCGTTTCGGAATTATTGGAACGAATACCATTACAGAAAAGTTTTTGAAGGCCGGGAGCCAGCATGAACGCTTCCAAGTAACGGCCGTATACTCAAGGACCGAAGAGAGAGCGCGAGAGTTTGCTTCTGATCATGGAGCGAAACATTCGTACCATTCACTTGAAAGCTTTGCTTCCAGTACAGAAGTCGATGCCGTATACATAGCAAGCCCTAATTCTTTTCATGCAGAACAAGCCATTACCTGCATGAGACAAGGAAAACATGTACTTTGTGAGAAACCTATGGCTTCCAATCAGCAAGAGGTAGCTAATATGATTAAAGTTGCTCAGGAAGAAGGAGTAGCTTTGATGGAAGCGGTTAAATCTACACTTATGCCAGGATTTATGACTCTACAGGATCACTTGTCCAAAATCGGACGAGTCCGCCGCTATTTTGGTAATTATGGTAAGTATTCCTCGCGTTATGATGCCTATAAAGAAGGAACAGTCTTAAATGCATTTAATCCAGAGTTTTCGAATGGATCCCATATGGACTTAGGGATTTATGGGGTTTATCCTATGGTCGTACTTTTTGGTGCTCCTTTGTCCATCAAAGCAAATGGAGTCAAGCTTGCATCGGGCGTAGATGGTCAAGGAAGTATGATTGCCAGTTATGAAGGGCTGGAAGCGGTGATCACACACTCGAAAATCACTCATTCTTATGCACCTTCTGAAATTCAAGGCGAAAAAGGGGTGATAGTTATTCCAAATATCTCTGAACCTGAAGATCTTCTTATTCGATACAATGACGGCACAACAGAAACCTTGCCGGGGAGAGTTGATAAAGATCCGATGTTTTATGAGATCGAAGAGTTCATTCATCTCGTCGAACAAGGTAAACAGCAATCCAGTATCAATTCTTTCGAACATTCTCTAATCGCTGCTGACGTGTTAGGCGAATCCAGAAAACAGATGGGCATCGCGTTTAAAGCAGACGACTATTAATGTTAAAAATTATTGTGGATATTTAAAATAACATATTGCACTAAAGGGCCGGTTACTGTAAGACTCAGTTTCGAGATATCTTAGGTCCGTTGCTGATATAGAGAGGGGCTGGCTACGGAAACAACTCGCTTTTCTGCGGCCCTACACGAAGTAGGGTCGATCGACGTTGCCACAGGACGTGGCGATCTTAGTCGATCCTCCTTTTACCATAAGTCTCCTCGCTCGTTTCACTCCCTGTGGGGTCTCGCCTAGCTCCTTCTCCCGCAGGACCTAACTCTCTCACGAGATATCTCGAAACTGAGTCTTCAATTAATGGGAGCTTATCTTTAACATCAGTATAAAAAATAATCTGAGCGATTTATATAAAAATTGAAATCTAACGACATAGCTTACCCTTTTCATACTCATACTAATACTATAAAAAATGGGTAAGGAGCGGAATTATGAATATACAGTCAGGAACCTATTATTGGCCGGCCACATTTAGTGATAAACCAACTTATCCAGCTCTGGATGAGGACATTACGTGTGATGTACTGATCGTAGGAGGGGGCAGTTCAGGTGCTCAATGTGCCTATTATTTCGCCGATCAGGGATTGGATGTGGTCGTCATTGAGTCCGGAGAAATCGGTCTCGGAAGCACCAGTACAAATACATGCTTGCTTCAATCCTCGGGCGAGAAATTATTTACAGATCTCGTTCATGTTTTTGGCGATGACTATGTAACAAGGCACTTGCAGTTATGTCAGGAAGCAATTGATGAAATAGAGACAGCGTGTGGTCAAATGCCATTTGATGCTGAATTCAAACGCAGGGACACTCTTTATTACGTGAGCAAAGATGCTGACTTGCTTCCATTGCAGCGGGAGTGCGAGTGGCTTCAAGGACGAGGCACGCCGGCTAGGTGGGTAACGGAAGAATGGATCAGCCAGCATTATTCCTTTACCAAGCAAGGGGGCATTTTCTCTAAAAATGATGGAGAGATGAATCCTTTTAGCTTCACTCATGGACTTTTTCACTATGCATCCAGTAAAGGCGTAAGGGTTTTTGAACATACAAAGATGGTCGGAGAACATTACGAGGAAGAAGAACCTGTCATCACCACAAACCGTGGTCCTCAAATTCGTGCTAAACATGTGATCTATGCTGCAGGCTATCATGATATGGACATAAAAAATGAAAAGAAAGCACGTTTTGTAAGTACGTACACGGTAACGACCGATCCCGTAGACCATTTTAGCGGCTGGTATGACCGCACGTTGATTTGGGAGACTGCCCGACCATATGTTTTTATCAGGACGACGAAAGATAACCGCATTATTATCGGAGGACTTGACGAAGAAACAGAGCACCCGGAAGAACGAGATGGAAAGCTTGTACATAAGCGAAAGAAGCTTATGGAAGAGTTAAATAAACTTTTTCCAAATATCAACACGAGCCCTGCCTATTATTCAGCTGCTTTTTATGGTGGTATGGTAGATGGTCTTCCAGTGATCGGAGAATATAAAGAGTATCCAAATAGCTTCTTCTTGTTGGGCTACGGTGATAACGGTACGGTTTACAGTATGATCCTTGCTAAAATTCTAAGGGACTGGATCGTGGAGGATAAGATAGATGATTATCAGCTCTATCAAACGACTCGCCCGTTAAAGAAAAAGAAACTCTATAAATAATAAAATCAGCTTCCTGACCGAGTCAGGAAGCTGATTTTTTGGATGGGCAAGATTAACAAAGTTCATCCTGAGTTTTCTTATTAATAAGCCGGGCCATCTCTTTTTTAGATGTTGACATCCGCTTATGCTCAAGTCCCCATTCGTTCATGCTGGCTAAAAAAGAAGCTGTCGTTTTGCCGTATGGGGTAATGCGGTATTCCACTTTTGGGGGGACCATTTCATAGTCTATACGTTCGACTAATCCATCGTCTGTAAGTTTTCTTAGTTCACGGGATAGAATGCGAGAAGAAATTTCACCATCGATCTCTCGTCTTAACTGATTAAATCTCATGGGATTTTCGTGAAGGAGCTTCCATAAAATGAGTCCTTTCCATTTACCGCAGACAATCTCCAGGGTGATCTCAATACCTGTTTCACTTTCTTTCACCCTTTTCACCTCGTCTCAAATTATTTTCGTGGTTATTCTGTGCACGTGCTTTATGATATCCGGCTATGATCCCCTGGGCATAGACCTTATTCAGCACATTCATGGTATGGGGAACAAATTGATCCTTATCGATCTCTGTAATCCGGTCAAGCAAGTCTATAAGCTCAATCAGCTCATCCGTAACTGGGAATATGGGCTTAACATTATTCCTCACTCATTCACCTACTCTTTCCTCCGAAACACTGGTACTGTAATTTTATTTTGTTTTTCGTTAGACGACAAGTACTTACAATTTTGTTACTATTCTATTCTTGCTATGCTTTCATAAACGAGTGACAAATAAAGTACGATGGAAGAGGTGCGACATAAGCCATTCTTCTAAGGGGGGACGTAATAAAGTGCGTTAGATAGTAGGCTGTCTTTCATTACTCCTGTATAATAGTAAACAATTTATTACATAATCGGAGGCTCCTTTATGCGCAAGATTCTTTCCTATGCCAAAAATTATAAAGCACCAGCATTTATAGCCTTAGCTCTTATGGGGATTGAGCTTGTTGTGGAATTGGTTCAACCTTTACTAATGGCCCGAATCATCGATGAAGGAATTCTTAAAGAAGATTTCTCGGTCGTTTCTGGATGGGGAGGGCTGCTATTAGCTCTTTCCTTATTAGCTTTCGCAGCCGGAATTACGAATTCTTTTTTTGCAGCTAAGCTCAGTCAGGGAGTAGGCTATGATTTACGGCGAGATTTATTTACGAAAGTCCAGCATTTTACAAATGAAAACTTTCAATCTTTTTCAACGCCTGGATTAATTACCAGAATGACCAACGACGTGACTCAAATTCAGAACTTTCTTTTTATGTTTGTTCGAATAGCGCTCAGGGCTCCGCTGTTTATTGTATTGGCCGTGATCATGGCCTTAAGTATTAACGCAGGCTTAGCCCTTCTAATTGTCGTTGCCGTCCCAGTATTTCTACTGTTTCTCTTCTGGGTGTTGTTCAAAGGGGTGAAACTTTTTAAGCTTGTACAAAATAAGTTAGATCGCGTCAATACAGTGATTCGTGAAAACCTAACCGGCATCCGCCTTATTAAAGGGTTTAACCGTGGTGATTATGAAGAAACCCGTTTTAAAGAAGTGAATGATTCTTTAGTTGATAAAAACAAACGGGCACTCTGGCTGATGGAAACAACCATGCCGGTCGTTATGCTGGGTATGAATATCACAATCCTTCTCATCATCTGGATGGGGGCTGAAAATATCCAAGCAGGAAATGTGAAGGCGGGGGAACTGGTTGCCCTGATTAATTACGCCACCCGAATCATGTTTACATTTTCCATTTTCACCTTCCTTATTATGGTTTTTTCCCGAGGGAATGCTTCTGCTCACAGATTAGGGGAGGTGCTGGAAGAACGCACCCCTTCTTATCTTTCTGAAACGAACGGCAAAAAACCTGAGTTAAAAGGAAGTCTCTTATTTGACCAGGTCTCCTATAGGCAAGGTAGTGAAGAAGTTCTCCATCAGGTTAGCTTCCATGTGCGATCCGGGGAAACCGTAGGTATATTGGGCGAGACAGGTTCCGGTAAGAGTTCCTTATTAAGACTTATACCCCGATTATATGAAAAACAATCGGGTCAACTCTATTTAGATGATAATGAAATCAGCGAACTGGATGTGAAACACATCAGATCGCAGATTAGTTTAGTTCCTCAGGACATTCATCTGTTTTCAGGAAGTATCCGCGATAACATTCTATGGGGAAAAGAGGATGCGGAAATGGAGGAAGTCATCGAGGCGGCAAAAAAAGCA
This sequence comes from Halobacillus sp. B29, assembly GCF_052246755.1. Classification (NCBI taxonomy): domain Bacteria; kingdom Bacillati; phylum Bacillota; class Bacilli; order Caryophanales; family Bacillaceae; genus Halobacillus; species Halobacillus sp. B29. The sequence continues at coordinate 187,774 of NZ_JBQQCM010000005.1, read as the reverse complement.
CAAATTCACTCTTTCATTCTTACTCTTTCAGATGGGTATGATACCCTCCTTGGTCAAAAAGGTCTGAGCCTTTCCGGGGGGCAGAAACAGCGCTTATCTATCGCCAGAGCCCTTATTCGTAAACCAGCGATCTTAATTTTGGATGACAGCACAAGCGCGCTCGATGCCCATACAGAGACGGAGTTGCTTCGTACCCTTGAAAAAGAGGCCTGCACCGTGTTCATGGTAGCTCAGAAAATCAGTTCTTTAAAGCAAGCCCAAAAGATCCTTCTTATGGAGGATGGGAATGTAATTGCCGAAGGTACTCATCAAACGCTTCTCGCACGCAGTCCATACTACCGTGAAGTTTACATGTCCCAGCAAGAGGAGGCGGAATAATGGCAGAAAAATCAGGGCGTCCTCCCATACGACGCCATCAAGGCATCGGTACAGCGCCACCGAAGGTTGATGATATTCGTTCCACTTTAAAAAGGATCTGGCATTACATGGCAGATAAGAAGAAGCGTTTTTATACCGTTCTTGCCGTCATCCTCTTAAGTTCTTCCCTATCTCTTCTCGGTCCGTATTTACTCGGGGTCACGGTAGATTTAGCGATTGCTGAACCAAGTTCAAATGACGTGATCATCATGCTTGGATGGCTCCTGCTTATTTACGCTTTCCATTCATTGTTTTTGTGGCTTCAGAATTATTGGATGATTGGTATAGCGCAGGACACCGTGTACTCGATGCGAAATCACTTGTTTTCTCATTTGCAGCGGCTTCCCGTGATCTTTTTTCAGCAGCGTCAGCAGGGAGAGTTAATGAGTCGCTTAACCAATGATATGGAAAATGTGAGCCGCACCTTAAATACAGCCGTTGTCCAATTTTTCACAAGTGTACTTACGATCATAGGAACAGTGGTTATTATGGTCTGGTTAAGTCCCATGCTGACTCTTATGACGTTGACGATCGTTCCTGTCATGTACTTTGGTATGAAGTGGATTACGAAGCGAACAGGAGAATTCTTTAAGAAGCAGCAAAACGATCTTGGTGACGTTAACGGGTATGTGGAGGAAATGTTTTCAGGGCAGAATATTATTTCAATGTTTTCGAGAGAGGAACGAGTGATTCAGGATTTTGAAGCGAAAAACGCAGCCTTAAAATATTCGGGTTACTGGGCTCAAGTGTACACAGGTTTTATTCCCAAACTAATGAATATGCTTAACAACGCAAGCTTTGCTATTATAGTCGGAGCGGGCGGTCTGCTCGCTTTAAACGGATTTATTTCCATTGGCATTATCGTTACGTTTACCACTTATTCTCGTCAATTCACAAGACCTTTAAATGACCTTGCTAATCAGTTCAACATGATTCTTTCTGCCGTTGCTGGCGCTGAAAGAGTTTTCCAGATTATAGATGAATCAGAAGAGAAATCGGATGAAGAACAAGCGGAAGCGGCCGGGACTCTCATGGGCGATGTTGAATTCAGGGCGGTGGATTTTTCATATGAGGATAATCAGCAAACGTTAACCAACATCACCTTTGAGGCGGAACGCGGTCAGACAGTAGCTTTAGTAGGTCCTACAGGGGCTGGAAAAACAACAATCATATCTTTGCTCTCCCGTTTTTACGACCCTGATCAGGGCGAAATTTTAATTGATGGAAAAAATATAAAATCTATTACTCGAGACAGCTTGAGGAATCAGATGGGAGTGGTATTACAGGATGCCACCATGTTCCATACAACCATTCGGGAGAATATTCGATATGGATGGCTGGAAGCTTCGGATGAAGAGGTAGAGGATGCAGCCAAGGCGGCTCATGCACATGATTTTATTACAAAGCTGCCCAATGGGTATGATACTTGGCTTGATTCGGATGGAGGAGGAGTTAGTCACGGACAGCGCCAATTGTTGTCTATTGCCCGTGCGATGATCGCTTCCCCGGCCTTATTAATATTGGATGAAGCTACGAGCAGTATTGATACCGTGACAGAAATGAAAATAAATGATGCTTTATCCAGACTGATGAAGGGCCGTACAAGCTTTGTCATTGCTCACCGTCTTAATACAATTCGTGCGGCTGATTTAATTATTGTTCTGGAAGAAGGGAAAATTGTGGAGAAGGGCAGCCACCAAAAGCTGGTCGATCAAAACGGCTTCTATGCTGACCTGGTTAAAACACAGCGGGCAGGAAGTCGAGGGTAACGGAATCTGGAGATTGAACGCTTACACCCTGAAGATTGTCCTTCCATATTATATATGGAAGGGGGGTGAAGATATGGCTCATGAAAAAAGAGCTTATCCACTCTGGACTGAACTGCCATATGCGGGTGCGGACCATTCTCCTACAATTGCAGGAGGAGTGGAACCAGATGCCGGAGATTGGAAGACGTACTTTATTCAACACAGCCGGCGCCACGGATTCAAGAAATTAGATGGTCGGCCCATTCGTTTAGCTATCAAAGATCCGGATACCATTGACTGGTACGCTCAATTAAAAGTCGTACAGCGTACAGTCGCGAATTTATCCGAACGAGAAAAAACTATTGCCGAGTATTGGGGGACTGGTCCAGCTTCCAAACAATGGGTCCCCATTGTAGATCGGCTAATTGACACGTACGGGATAGAAGCGCCTAGAGCAGCCCGAATTTTAAGTGCGCTGTTCGGCGGTATGAACGATGCTTTTGTCGTAGCCTGGACATTGAAATACAAATGGCTCGTGCCAAGACCTAACCAATTGGATCAACATTTGGCAACTTACATTTGTACACCTTTGCATCCTTCTTATCCTTCAGGCCACGCCTCCATTTCAGGAGCGGCTGAGGTCATTCTAAGTTACTTCTTTCCTGCAGAACGTCAGAAACTTCATTATCTTGCAGAAGAAAATGCTCAATCCAGATTATTCGCAGGTGTTCATTATCCAATAGATAATTCGGAAGGGCTTCGATTAGGAAGACAGATTGGCAGGATTGTGGTTGAAGAGCTTAAGAAAGATAATGTGGATGGATTGCCGATTGACCGCTCTTCACGTGAATATAGAAACGCTGACATCATTCCTCGAACATATGAGCAGGCTATCCCATTTGATTACGATGAAAAATGTGACTCCCTCTTGCTTCGAGAGGATGAATCGAATGGACATTCGTCTACCTATGATTGGGTCGATCCTAAATTATTTATTTAAGAAAGAGATGTATAATAAAGAAAAGAGCAGCCTCTGGTGCTGCTCTTTTTCCATTTGTGGGGTAGAACAGCCTGTGAGATGGTAAACTAGACAAGAGTACTAGAAATAAGGAGGAAGTCATGTGGCTCAAAGAAAAAATAATGCACCGAAAAATAGCTTTACCGTAGAGCAGTCTGATGAACTATTGCCTTTTTTGTTAAGAATGCTACCCGAAACAGGTCGAAATTCAGTGAAGTCTGTTCTTAAGCGAGGACAAGTTCTGGTAGAGGATGAAGTTCAAACCAGGCATGACCATAAATTACAGCCAGGGCAGAAGATCACAATCGTAAAAAATAAAACCTTTAAACGAAAAGCCGCATTAACAGGTCTGTCGATTCTACATGAAGATGAAGATTTGATCGTCATTGATAAGAGTGCCGGACTATTATCGATAGGTTCTCCAAAAGAAAAACAGGAGACGGCACATCGACAGCTGATGAATTATGTAAAAAGTAAAAATCCAAACCATAGAATTTTTGTTGTACATCGTTTGGATCGTGATACATCAGGAGTTATGCTGTTCGCCAAAAACGAAGAAGCAAAATTAAAACTCCAGCAATCATGGAAAAAAATGGTTAAAGAGCGTAAATATGCTGCATTAGTGGAAGGCTCGCCTAAGCAGCCCGAAGGCACCGTCGAGTCGTACGTAAAAGAAAGTAAAACGCTGAAAATGTTTACAACCAAGAATCCTAAGGGAGCTCAGCACGCGATAACTCATTATAAAAAGGTGCAGGGAAATGCTAATTTAACTTTACTTGAGGTTCAACTGGAGACCGGCAGGAAAAATCAAATTCGTGTGCATATGCAGGAAATTGGACATCCAATTGCCGGCGATAATAAATATGGAGCACGGACAAATCCAATTAAAAGGTTAGGTCTTCACGCCCATGTTCTTGCTTTTCAACATCCTAGTAACAAAAAAGTAATGCGGTTTGAATCCCCCATTCCTAAACCCTTTCTATCCAATTCAAGATAATGGATTTCTAAAATGGTTCTGTTATAGTTTATGACTAATTTTCATAAGAAGCTTATTACGCAATAGGGCCGGTTACTGTAAGACTCAGTTTCGAGATATCTTAGGTCCGTTGCTGATATAGAGAGGGGCTGGCTACGGAAACAACTCGCTTTTCTGCGGCCCTACACGAAGTAGGGTCGATCGACGTTGCCACAGGACGTGGCGATCTTAGTCGATCCTCCTTTTACCATAAGTCTCCTCGCTCGTTTCACTCCCTGTGGGGTCTCGCCTAGCTCCTTCTCCCGCGGGAGTCTCGTCGTTTCCTTCGCCAACCGAGCCAGGTGAGAATAACGGACCCTTTTCAAGAGAGAATGTTTTCCTCCTAAATAGGTTCTAAAATGCTTCCATAACAAGCTTTTTCACATCGTTCTAGCATGAAAATAACCTCATCACCCCATGCTTATAGAGTGTTAGGTGGCTTCGAGTATCAGATTCGGCCAGGTCCGGAGGGGAACGGGGAGACTCCTGTGGGATAAACATGATCGGTGAGACCCCGGAAAGCGTTAGCTTGAGGAGGCTCAGCACATGCCCACGGAAAGCGAGTCGTTCCCCGCAGGACCTAACTCTCTCACGAGATATCTCGAAACTGAGTCTTCAAGTAATGGGAGCTTTACTTTAAAATCAATATGGAAATTTAACAGATTCAAAGAAATAAGCAAAAGGTATTTATTGAATAATGGAGGCAAGTTTCCTAAGGCGGTTTGCATATATATAAGTAAACAAGCCTTAGGAGGGATTAAATGGGTGCATTAATTTTATCAGCCAAGAAGGTGGCCGTGATCGGAGCAGCTGTTCTGGTAGCCTTTGCTGCCTATTTTATAGGCAGCTACTTTTGGCAGGGTGCTATGGCTACTTCATCCCAGCCAGTAAATGGAGAACCCCGTGTCATTAATCTTGTAACAGGGGAGTTTAAAGCTGAAACAGCTGATGGGAAAGAAATTGAAGCGTATCGTTGGGATCCAGGTACGATCTTTGTAGAAAAAGGAGAACCAATTAAATTAAGTATATTCGGTGTAAATGGCAAAGAGCATCCATTTTTTATTGAAGGTACCGACATTAAAGGAGTGGTCCAGCAGGGTAAAGAAACAATTGTAGATTTGAAATTTGATAAAGAAGGAGTCTACCGCTTAATTTGTACCACGCACTCGGACATTAATTCGAATGGACCAATGATTGCCTATATTGTTGTAGATTAGAAGGAAAAGCAAAAGGGACAAGTTTAGTCTCCTTTTGCTTTTTCATTTAGTAGCTTCTTTCATCGATCGAATTTCAGATACATAATATTTCCTTAGATGAGTCTATACTTGACCGACCATGTGAAGAAGTCTTGAACTACCTATCCGATCATTCGATTGAGCGCTGCGAATACACATCTGCTGTAACTGCTACTATGGGGAATGTTCTATTAATCGACTCAGGAAAGAAGAAATTCATGGGACGTTGGCCCTCTCCTCCACAAAAATGGTATGTACGTTTTTATTAGAATGGGGGGATCAGGGAATCCCTCTGCTACTGGCCGTGGAGAGCAATGAGTCAGCTGGAAAATTAAAGGTGTTCAATGTGAGGGAGGCGGATGATCTAAACGCAAAAACACACCAACAGAGACAGTCATTGGTGTGCTTTTTAACTTCCACTCATTCTCTTTTTAATCAGCAGACCTATCAAGAGAATCGCAGGCAGAATTAATCCATGGGTAAGGGAATAAGACAGCCATACTTCCCCTACGAAAGTCTCGAAATAAGCTACATCCGGATAAGCAATAATGGAGAGGACAACCATTCCCATTCCTAAGGGCAGTAATAATGGGCGGTGATCTTTCAAGGTTAAGAACTGGGCGATTCCCACGGAAGTAGCGTAGTAAAGGATGATTAGTTTGAAGAATATGGTAAGCATCCAAATGATCGCGATGATAATCTCTAACCCCTCAAGGAAACCAGCAATGTTAATCTTTTGCGCAATTCGATAAGTAGGATAAGCGTTTAAAGCTGTCAAATCACTACCAAGAACCAGGAGGCACAAAGTGGTGATAAGGAATAGGACCCCTCCTCCGATAATAGTTCCCAGTATCCAGGCCCGCTTGGCTTTTTTTTCCTCTTTTACATAAGGGAAAATCATTAATAGCGCTATCATCTCAAGCAGCGGAGTGCCAATAACTACAGAAGAGCTGTTGATTATTGGAAGAACTCCATTACCAAACATAGGTTTTAATTGATCCATATTAATTTGAGGCATCATGGATATAGTTAGAAAAATGAGCAGGATAATCATCCAGGGCATAAAAATTTCAGATGAGCGGGCAATCGATTCAATACCTAGATAGGTTCCGGCAATGATTACGAGCAGAAATAAAGTATGAGTAAATTGTAAGGGTGTTTCTGGAATAATCTGAGTGGTCATGAAATCTCCAATATTTCTGAGAACAAGAGAAGCTAAAATATATAAGAAGCTTAAATAAAATATACAGAATAAGCGTCCTGCCCAGTTTCCAAATACGAAAATAGCCGCTTGGACAAATGTTTTCCCGGAGGACAAACTTCCAATTTTATTTAAAAACATGACGAGTATGACCCCAACTAGGATGGAGAGAATGACCGACATCCAAGCGTCCTGTTTTCCCTGGGCGGCGAGGGGGGTAGGGACGATCAGGATCGAACTGCCAATAATAAAGAAAATGACAAGGAACATATACTGCCTGGCGCTTATGGTCTGATTATCCATGCGTGTTCTGGCTCCTTCCTATAAACCAATCCAAGAATGTATAGTTGTATAAAAGGCTTGAATGTAATCCAATGGATTCGGCAGCTGCACATTTCTGCTTTCCAGGACACTAAACGTCGTAGCGATGAGCAGCAGAGTGGAAAACCACCAGATTTCCTTCGTCTTTTTTTTTCGCTTCAATCGCGGGAACTCTAAGAAAAAAATCAGAGTGGAAACGGCTAAGACGGCTATAGTTGCCCACATCTTTATCACCTAACTTTCTTTGTTGATTGGCTGTGTTGAATTACCTTTTCTTCTAATCTTCACATTGGCTTCAACATTGACTTCAACATCCTGATAATAGGAAGACCATTCCTTCTCAACTTTTTTCCAATACTCAGGCTGATCGCGATGGATAACTCCTCCGAACCCAAAGACATCGCTTCCATATTCCTTCTGAACCTTAGCCAAGGTGGCTTGAATGCTTTCTTTAATTGATTTCTCCGCTTGTTTGTTCACTTTTTCTAATGCTTCAGGCTTACTTAAGTCAACTTTACAATCAACTTCCCCTACATTACCTTCTGCTTCGATCTTTATATCAATAACAGGCTGATCATTTTTAATTTTTCCTTTCATCGCTCCGCTTGTTCGAAGCAGTTCCACGCTCAGCGATCCTTCATCGTCACAAGGGTGTGTAATAACTGTAGAGTGTACATTTCCGGTCGCATAGTTAAGCCCCTGGCTTTCCTCTTCGTTTAGCCATCCTACGAGTTTATCTCCTTTAAAAACGCCAATTTCATCGATTTCTAATTTTGTAGGAGCATCGACATTTTCCACGTTACCCATGTTTGTCCCTATATCTTCTTCTCCTAAAAGGAGGATGCCACTCATCACGGGGTCTTCTCCCGGATTTCTAATGCTTGCGATAACCTTATCAATGGAAACCCCTTTTGTTGCAGCCCAATGACGTTCTACATTTTCTATGGAACCCATGATTTTATTGGCTGGGATTTTTTCATAAGGTGTAACGATACTGAGCATGCTTTCAACCCTGGCATTCTTCGCTACGGTCATGTAAAAAGAAGTTCTGAATTCATGGTCACGGTAGAGTAAGTCAAGAACCGGCATTACTCCCTCTTCAGCAACAGCTTTTCCAAGTACAACTAAGCGAAGCTGAGATAAGTAGGTAGTCCTGGGGGTTTTTGCCGTAAGCCTGCGGAACGCCTCCATAAGCGTACGGCCGGTTGTTGTATAAGTGGAAACAGGAGGTCGTGAAGTCGGAGCGTCCGTAGCAATCTCTGAAGGGTTGATCACCTGAACCGCCAGAATATATTCGCCTTCTTCTGTTTTATCAATCCCTAACGTAACAACAATGCCAAGCTCATCCAGCTCCCGGCTGTTCCAGCAGCCGGTTAACAGGAGGAGGCAGATAAATATTAGCAAGAGTTTTCTAAAGGGAAAATGGTATGTGTTCATCCTCAACTCTCCTTGGAAGATGGATTGGTCCGTTTTTCATTCTTCTTAGTTAGAGAACTTGGGCGGGAAAACAGCCCCCAGTGGGGAAAGCGGATTAATACATCTTTCTGCTCTTTCGGCTTAATTGGTGCAAACGGTGACATGTATGCAACGCCAAAGGATTTTAGGCTGCATAAATGCAGGACCATAGCAATCAGACCGAGGATAATGCCGTACAATCCAAACGTTGCAGCAAGGATCATAAATAGAAAGCGAAGCATACGTATAGGAATCGCTATGTTATAAGCAGGAAAAACAAAACTTGAAATGGCTGTAAGAGCTACCACTATAACCATCGCCGGAGAAACCAAACCTGCCTGTACAGCGGACTGCCCAAGTACGAGGGCACCAACAATGGATACAGCCGATCCTACCGGTTTCGGCAAACGGACTCCGGCTTCCCGCAGGATTTCAAACGTAAGCTCCATGAGCATGGCTTCTACAAAAGCCGGAAAAGGGACACCCTCCCGCTGGGCGGCCAGACTGATCAGTAAAGGTGCTGGAATCATTTCCTGATGAAAAGTAGTAAAAGCGATATATAAAGCAGGCATAAACAGAGCAATATTAAAACAGACCAGCCTCAGTATTCGCAGGAACGTACTTATATCCGCTCTCTGATAATAATCTTCACTTGATTGAAAAAAGTTGACAAACAAAGCAGGAACTAAGAGAACATCCGGTGTCCCATCGGTAACGATCGCGACCCGTCCTTCTAGTAATCCACCGGCAATTGCATCAGGTTTTTCAGAATAATAAACGGTGGGAAAAGGGGAATACTGAGCATCTTGAATATATTCTTCAATGTAGCCGCTCTCCAGAACCCCATCGATATCGATTTTATCAAGTCGGCGGTGAACTTCCTGCACAATGTTGTCTTCAGCTATATCCTGCAAGTAGACGACAGCTACGTCCGTTCTAGTCACTTCACCAATCGCTTTACTTTCAATTCGAAGCTTAGGATCTTTTATTTTACGTCGTAACAAGGCTGTATTCGTCCTTAACGTTTCTGTGAACGCCTCTTTAGGACCTCGGATGACACTTTCCGAAGTGCTTTCCTGTACCCCGCGGTCTCTCCAGCCCCGGGTGCTGGCGGCTAATGCTTTTTTCTCTTTATCTATAAGAAGGATGGTTTCGCCTGATAATAATCGCTTAAAAAGTGCTTCATAATCGGTGAATTCAGTTACTTCACCTATAGGAAGGGAAGCGTGTTTAATCGTATCGTAAAGTTCCTTCACGGAAACACGTTTGTGCGGCATCTCAAGCATAAGTGCTTCCATGATGAAATTCTGAACCGTATTCTTATCGACAAGACCATCTATATAAAGAGCAGCACAGTGAGTCTTGTAGATAGCAAATCGTCTGATTACAAGATCCGTACTTTTTCCAAGTACGGTTTCAATGTGGGTTAAACTGTCTTCTAAAGGAGGAAGTAGGGGCGGGGAGTTAGATTCTTTATTGGGATTTTGACTTGGTCCCTGCTCATTTCCCTGGTTCATAGCGCACGCTCCTTTAAAAGTTTATAGATAGCATGCACCAAAGTTTGGATTTTATTAACTTATATAATTCGTTAGATCTCCGTGTGAATTATTAAAGATAACCTCCCGTTACTTGAAGACTTGATTTCGAGATATTGGGTTATGAGGAAGGTCCTCCGGGGGACGATTTCGCTTTCCGTGGGCATGTGCTGAGCCTCCTCAAGCATACGCTTTCCGGGGTCTCACCGATCATGTTCATCCCACAGGAGTCTTCATCGTCCCCCTCCGGACCTTGCGAAATAGGGAGTTCGAAATCCTCTACGAAGATGTCTGCTAAATAAAGATCATTAACCTAAGGTCAACGCTAAATTTCTAGTGAATTCAAGGGTATAAACCCCGCTATATAAGCATTTATGGTTACTAGAGGACGTTACCTTCTCTAATAGAAGGGGCCGTTTTATCCCCTCCTGGCTGGGTGGCGAAGGAAACGACGAGACTCCCGCGGGAGAAGGAGCTAGGCGAGACCCCACAGGGAGTGAAACGAGCGAGGAGACTTATGGTAAAAGGAGGATCGACTAAGATCGCCACGTCCTGTGGCAACGTCGATCGACCCTACTTCGTGTAGGGCCGCAGAAAAGCGAGTTGTTTCCGCAGCCATCCCTCCTCTATATTAAGTAACGGACCAAAGGTATCTCGAAACTGAGTCTTACAGTAACCGGCCCTATTGTGCAATAAGCTTCTTACAGAACATCATAAGTCACGTTTAGCAGAACCTAAGCGCCAATCCATAAAAAGCCTTTAAACAAAGAGTCCTGATAGTAACGGACTCTTTGTTTCCTCGTTTATTTTAGATTCAGCCATTAAATTTGGAGCGTTCTTTCAAACACCACCATATCGAGAGCCTGAATGCCGTTTTCGAAAACAGGAGAGGGATAATGGAGGAAAAAGTCTCTTCTTATCTCATAAAATCGAAATCCCGCTTTTTGATAAAAGGCCAAGTTGCCCAGACTTGAATTCGCTGTTCCTACAATTAACCGTGCATAATGCCTTTTAGAAAAAATATGTACAGCCTGCTGAATAGCCTGTATACCGATCCCGTGTCCTCTTGCTTCTTCAGTTATGGCTATATTTTTAATTTCTACAGTATCAATCGACGGGAAAGTGAAAAGAACCACACCCACTTCTTTATTCTCGAACTGCATGACATACAGTTCACCTTCATTAATATATCCATTAATGATATCTTCGCTTTCATCTGCTAATAATAGATAAGACATGTAATCGTTTCGATTCTGAACTTCTTCCAGTATTACAGAATTCATGAAATCATTCCTTCTTTTCGTAGCTCTCATTAGGAGACAACTATTATATTATGGTGGGATTATGGTAACATAAAAGTAATGTAATGATTTCTGAAATGCAGGTCTTTTCAGAAAAAGGAGTAGTGAGATGATGGAGCAACCAGAGAAAATGTATGACTTAATCGGGGTAGGCGTTGGACCATTCAATTTAAGCTTGGCGGCTTTACTGGATGATATCGATACCATAGAACCCTTATTTTTTGAACAAAATGATAAATTCGATTGGCATCCTGGGATGTTGATTGAGGGGACGAAGATGCAGGTTCCTTTTATAGCCGACCTGGTAACGATGGCAGACCCTACTAGCCAATACAGTTTTTTGAACTACATTAGTAAAAATGATCGAATGTACCAGTTTTATTTCCTGCAGCGTTTGGATATTCCCAGAAGAGAGTACAATGATTACTGTCAATGGGTTGCTCATCAGCTGGACAGCTGTAAATTTGGGAGACGAGTATCCAACATTCGTCATGTGAAAGAAAATGAAGAATATTATGAAGTAGCTGTGAACAACCTTAAAACGGGAGAACAGGAAGTTTATCGTTCGAGAAATCTCGTACTTGGAACCGGCAGTGTGCCCGTTTTACCGAAATCGTTCCAAAACCTTCCGTCAGAAGATGTGTTCCACACGTCTGAATTTCTAGCAAATCAGGAGCGCTGTCGCAAGGCCGGCTCAATTACGGTAGTTGGATCTGGACAGAGTGCAGCTGAAACTTTCAGAGAATTACTGAAGGAACAGCGCGACTGCGGCTTTCGGTTGGACTGGATCACACGTTCCCCTGGCTTTGAATCCATGGAGGAGTCAAAGCTCAGCTTAGAGCATTTTTCCCCGGACTATGTGAATTACTTCTACCAACTTCCTCAGGATCAGAAAGACGAAATCTTTGCTGAGCAGGGATTGTATTATAAAGGGATAAGCAATCATACAATTAATGACATATATAATTTGCTCTATGAGTTTTCTGTTGGGCAAGAGGAGCTCGACGTTGGTATTCGAGTACTCAGTGAAGTAAAAGGTATTCGGGAAAAGGATAATGGCGGCTATGAGCTTGATTGTCTGCACTGGCAGAAAAACGAGGAATTCACGCATGAGACAGACGTCGTTATTGCTGCTACAGGGTATAAGCCTTATGTTCCTGATTTTATTCATCAGCTCGAGGACTTTCTTCAGTGGGACAAGCATGGACGTTATAAAGTAAGTTCTGATTATCGCATGCTTTTGAATAAAAATACGGAAAATGAAATTTATGTCCACAGCGGTATTTCCCATACGCATGGCGTTGGTTCTACCAATTTGGGCTTATCCGTTCATCGCAACAAAGTGATTATCAACCATTTAGCAGGACGCGAAGTTTACTCACTTGACGATAATGGAATCTTCCAGTCATTTACTGGAAATGTCTAAATGGTATATATAATAAACCTAAACACTCTTGAACTCAGCTGTTCAAGAGTGTTTTTTTGATTAACCTTAACCAGTTTAATATTATAATTTTTTAGAATAAATTCATTTTATGAAGGATTTTATAAAAAAATATGGAATCATTATTAAAGTAATATCATCTGCAATAATTAAAAAGTGATCTTTTTGAAGAGCTCCCGTTACTTGAAGACTCAGTTTCGAGATAAATGGGTCCGTTACGATAGATGGATAAGGGTTGGTGGGGAAATAACTCGCTTTCCTGTGGGGGAACTGGTGAGCCTCCTCAGTCGTTTCACTCCTTGTGGGGTCTCACCTAGATCCTTCTCCCACGGGAGTCTCGCCATTTCCCCACCAACCCAACTATAATACTGCGAATGGACCTTCTAGTACAGAAAGGTTCTCCTTCTTAATCTTTAAGAAATGCTTTTGTGACAGACTATTGCGGGTCTTTACATCCTGAGAATAGGTAGAAAACCACATGGTCTAAGGCCTCATCACGCAGGTGATGTTTAATGTGGTTTCGAGATTCTGATTTAGTAAGGTCCGTAGAGGGACGATGAAGACTCCTGTGGGATAAACATAATCGGTGAGACCCCGGAAAGCGAAATCGTCCCCCGCAGGACCTTCACGGCAAACCAATATCTCGAAACTGAGTTTTCAACTAAACGGCCCTTTAGCGGAATAATCCTCTTGTGAAATATCAGCAGTAATTATTAAGGTGACAAAGTTAAATAGTAAGGGAGTCCATTTTATGAAACTGTTAGTTATCGGGGGAACGCAATTTGTTGGTAAGTCGATTGTTGAAAGCGCATTAGAACGTAATCATGAAGTTACTTTATTTAATAGAGGCAAAACCAATCCAGAATTCTTTAAAGAGACAGAAAAAATAATTGGTGATCGAGAAAACCTGGATGACTTAAAGAAGTTAAAAGGCCAGCATTGGGACGCAGTTATCGATACATGTGGATACTTGCCTGAAATAGTTAAACAATCCTCCGAGGTATTAAAAGATCAGGTTCATTTGTATGCTTACATATCCAGCATGTCGGTTTACAAACATCTCACAGCCCAGGATCATCTTGATGAGAGCGGGGAAGTATCTACCTTAACAGGTAATGAACTGGACCGTGCAACTAAAGGTGTAAAAGGCAGGGCGGCCAATGAGTATTATGGACCTTTAAAGTTCCATAGTGAAATGGCTGTGAAAGAAATAATGAGTGAAAGCCGTTCTCTCATTATCAGACCGGGATTGATTGTCGGGCCGGACGACCCGACAGACCGATTTACGTATTGGCCAGTTCGTGTAGAAACAGGGGAGGCTTTTATCGTACCGGAGCCAAAAGATAAAAAAATTCAGTTCATTGATGTACGTGATTTATCAAAGTGGATTGTCCAAATGATTGAACATCAGGAAACGGGAGTTTTTAATACTAACGGTCCGCGAGAAAAGCTGACGATGGAAGGCCTCATCTATTGTTGTCAAACAGTACTTAATCCTGAAGCCAGACCTGTATGGGCAGAGGAGTCGTTCCTTTTGAAAGAAAACGTTAAACCTTGGATCGAGCTTCCGCTCTGGGTACCAACCCAGGGTGATTTCGGAATAGATTGTACAAGAGCAATTGAGAAGGGGTTGCGTTTTCGTCCTGTTGAAGAAACCATCCGTGACACGTATGAGTGGTACAGGAACCATAGAGGAACTTTGAATCATGCAGGGTTAAATTCTGAGCAGGAGAAAGTCTTATTAGAAAAGCTAAGGCGTTCATAAAGATGCAAAACTATGAACATGAAATAAAAGTCAGGGCGATGAATTCACAATGCATCGTCAAGGCATTTTTGAAGTTAAGTATTGCCTTTGTATAGTCATAAACGAAGATTAAGATTTTGATAAATATACAATATATCGTATAAATCTATTGACATATACCTTATAAGGGTTAATAATATTGTAAATATACAGAGTTAAACATAAATATACATAAGGGTGGTTTTCAATTGAAAGCAGGAATCATAGGGGCTACCGGTTATGGCGGAGTTGAACTATTTCGCCTGCTTAACTCACATCCCCACATTAGACAAGTAATCTTATTTTCTTCTTCTAATGCAGGAGAGGAATTCACTTCCATTTATCCGCAAATGAGCACGGAACAAAATCATAGATTAGAAGAGTTGAATCCTGAGGAAATGAAGGAAGAATTAGACGTTATTTTCTTAGCAACGCCAGCAGGGGTATCTACACGATTAACTCCTGAACTACTTGGAGGTAAGGCAAAAGTCATCGACTTATCCGGAGATTTACGATTAAAAGATGGCTCCGCTTATACGAAATGGTATAAGAAGGAATCTGCATCATCCGCTATTCTGGAGAAATCTGCTTACGGACTTCCCGAATGGAACAAAGAAGCCATACAGTCGGCTGATTTAATTGCGAATCCGGGTTGTTTTCCAACAGCAGCTTTACTAGGGCTGGGTCCCCTTGTATCGGAGGGAATAGTTGATCCATCTTCGATCATTATTGATGCGAAAACAGGAGTATCAGGTGCCGGTAAGAACCCCGGAGCCATTACTCATTTTGCTCATCTACAAGAAAACTTTCAGATTTATAAAGTAAATCAGCATCAGCATATACCTGAAATTGAACAACAGCTGACGGAATGGAGTTCTGAAACAGTTCCAGTTACCTTCTCTACTCATCTTGTACCCATGACGAGAGGAATCATGGCCACTATTTATTTAACTTTAAAAGAGAACCAGACGCTTGAGGAACTGAAGAGCTATTATGAGAGCTGTTACGCTGAGGAGCCTTTTGTAAGGTTCAGAAAGGAAGGGCAGTTCCCGGGTACTAAAGATGTGTATGGTTCAAATTACTGTGATATTGGGATCACGCTCGATCCAAGAACCAATCGGGTAACAATTGTAGCTGTCATTGATAATCTTATGAAGGGTGCCGCCAGTCAAGCTGTACAAAATATGAATCTATTATTTCAATATGAGGAAAAAACAGGGCTTCCTGATTTACCTGTTTACCCATAAAGAAGAAAGGGAGAGTTGGTTTGGTCCAAACTACGAATTTGCATCAAAAGGTTGAGAAAGTAGAAAGCGGCACACTGCTGACACCAGGAGGGTTCCAATCAGGCGGCATACACAGCGGGCTGCGTTATAAGAAGAAAGATTTTGGATTATTGGTCAGTGATACTCCTGCTTCTGCAGCAGCTGTCTACACACAGAGCCATTTTCAGGCACCTCCACTAAAAGTGACGCAAGAGAGTATTGAAAAGGAAGGGAAGATTCAGGCGCTCGTTATTAATAGTGCCGTAGCCAATGCCTGTACAGGCAAAGAAGGCTTGAAAAATGCATATGAAATGAGAAAAATGATCGCAGAACGATTTCATTTTCCAGAAGAATATGTAGCTGTAGCTTCTACCGGCGTAATTGGAGAACAACTTCCTATGGAGAAAATAACCTACGGATGCGAAACCGTTGAAGTAACAAAGAATGGGGCATCAGATTTTCAAAGATCCATACTTACAACCGACAAATGTGAGAAAACAGCTTGTTATCAAGTGGAGGTAGAAGGAAAAACGGTGACCATCGGGGGTGCAGCTAAAGGTTCAGGGATGATTCACCCTAATATGGCTACCATGCTTGGTTTTATTACCACTGATGCCACGATTGAGCCTGAGTTACTGCAAAAAGCGCTCAGTCAATCGATTGAGCGGTCGTTTAACCAAATTACCGTAGACGGGGAAACCTCAACCAACGATATGGTACTTGCTATGGCTAATGGGTATGTAGATCATGAATCGTTAAGTGAACAGCATCCAGACTGGGATGGTTTTCAGTACGGACTTCAGCTTGTCTGTGAAGATTTAGCTAAACAAATTGCTAAGGACGGAGAGGGAGCTACGAAGCTGATTGAAGTAAACGTTTCTGGGGCGAACTCAGACAAAGAAGCACGTATTATTGCGAAAAAAGTAGTGGGCTCCAGTCTGGTGAAAACAGCGGTATATGGTTTAGACGCCAATTGGGGACGTATTGTCGGAGCTATTGGTCATAGCGAAGCTCAGGTTGATGCAGATGCGTGTGATATTTATATTGAAGAGCAGCTCGTATTTAGTAACGGCACTCCTTGTCCTTTTTCAGAAGAGCAGGCCGTTGAGGATCTGGATAATGAAGAAGTGACGCTGGCGATCCATTTGAATGAAGGGGATGGCAAGGGCACGGCCTGGGGGTGTGACTTGACCTATGACTATGTCAGAATCAACGCAAGCTACCGTACGTAACGACAAGCCGGTTATTGTTATTAAGCTTGGTGGAAGTATGATCGAACGCTTAACAGAAGAGTTTTATGAAAGTTTTCACGGACTCCTCAAACATTATCATTGTTTAATCGTTCATGGAGGGGGACCAGCTATCACCACCTTACTCGGACGAATGGATATCGAAGGAGAATTTCACGAAGGTCTTAGAAAGACGACGAAGGAAACCCTCGAAGTGGTGGAGATGGTACTTGGCGGAAAGGTGAACGCCCAGATTACGTCCGCTTTAGCCAGGCAGAATATCCTTCCTGTTGGATTAAAAGGCTGCGACGCTTCCTTACTTACCGCCAGTTACGTAAACCAGGATGACTTAGGCTTTGTTGGACAAGTGGAAGAAGTGAAAACGGACCTTCTTTATCATTGTATGCAGGCGGGGTATCTTCCTGTAGTGGCTCCATTAGGAAAGACAGAGAGCGGACAGACTGTAAATATTAACGCTGATCTTGCAGCAGCAGCGATTGCCAAAGCCATGCAAGCAGAAAAACTGTTATTTGTTACAGATGTACCAGGTATCATTAGTGAGGATGAAGTAATAAAAGAAACAAGCCCGGAAGAAATTGAATCCTTGATCAGCGGTGGATGTATTTATGGCGGAATGATTCCAAAAGTGCAATCGGCCATGGCGGCTTTATCTGAACATTTACAAGAAGTCATGATTGTTAGTGGTGAAGATGCCTTAATTCAGGGAGATCGTATGAAAGGCACGAAGATCCGGGCGACAGTAAAGGAGAGAGCGGAATGAGTCTATTCCCAACGTATAACCGGTTTCCACTGACATTGGTTTCCGGATCAGGCACGACGGTAACAGACGATCAAGGCAAGGACTATTTAGATTTTGTCTCAGGTATTGCAGTGTGCAATCTTGGACACAGACCTGAAGAAGTGCAAAGCGCTTTACAAAAACAACTGGATCAGCTCTGGCATGTGTCCAACCTCTATCAGCTTCCTTCTCAGGAAGAAGCTGCTGAACGGCTGGTGGCACCTACCAACCTCGACCATGTTTTCTTTTGTAACAGCGGAGCTGAAGCTAATGAAGCGGCTATTAAAATAGCTCGTAAGTACACCGGTAAGGAAAAAATTATTACATTTAAGCAGTCTTTTCATGGTAGAACATTTGCCACGATGAGTGCGACTGGTCAGGAAAAAATTCAAAAAGGTTTTGGCGCGCTGCTTCCTACTTTTGAATATCTTCCTTATAACGATAAAGAGGCTGTGGAACAGCTGGAAGATGACCAGGTAGCTGCGATCATGGTAGAAGTTATCCAGGGAGAAGGTGGAGTGGTTCCGGGTACGGCTGAATTCCTTGAGGCTGTTGAGAGTAAGTGCCGCGATCTTGGGGCTCTGCTTATCATCGATGAAGTACAGACAGGTATTGGAAGAACAGGTAAACCATTTGCTTATCAGCATTTTAATTTGGATCCTGATATTGTTTCTTCCGCTAAGGGTCTTGGCAGTGGATTTCCAGTTGGTGCTATGTTGGGTAAAGCAAAGCTTGCTGAAACCTTCTCTGCAGGCTCCCATGGAACAACATTCGGAGGAAATCCACTCGCTGCCGCAGCGGTTAATGCCACTCTGGAAAAGATCTTCAACGATTCGTTTTTAAGTGAAGTAGAAGAGAAAGGCCATTATTTGAAAGAGGAGCTTACCAACTCCTTGAAGCCACTGAATGTTGTAAAAGAAGTGAGAGGCAGGGGAATGATGATAGGTATAGAGCTTCAGAAGGAAGCCATGCCGGTCATTCATGCATTGAGAGAAGAAGGAATGCTTGCTGTCCTAGCCGGCCCGCAAGTTATACGACTGCTTCCGCCTCTAAATGTAACGTATGATGAGATGTCATCAGCTATACAAATACTCAGCAAGGTGCTGCAAGAGCAGTTTAAAGATTTACAAAACGCTTAACTTGTTAAAGTGCGGTGAAGCCCAAATGGGGAACACCGTCTTTTTCAACTCATTGTTGTATAAAAATACAGCATATATTATAATTATTCATAATGATGGGGTGAGAATATGCAAGGTTATCTTCATTTACAAAATGGTCAATCGTTCGAGGGAGAAGTCTCCAGCACTTGGGGAGAAGACGTACAAGGCGAAATTGTATTTTTTACTGGTATGACGGGTTATCAAGAAGTATTGACTGATCCTTCTTATAAAGATCAGATCGTTGTCTTTACTTACCCCTTAATCGGCAATTACGGGATCAACGATATATATTCGGAGAGTAAGGGAATTCAGGTGAGTGGTGTAGTTATGTTTCACTGTGCAAACCAGACGTCTCATCACGAAGCTTCGATTTCCTTAAGCGACTATTTAGATGCCAACCAGGTGCCTTTCATAACAAAAGTGGATACTAGAGAAGTTACAAAGGCGATAAGAAAGGATGGCACAAGACAGGCAGTCGTTTCAAATAAAACAGAAGTTCATTTTCTAAAACCAAAGACTGGTCAAATCTATCAAACTGAAAACAAAGACATCGAGGAGTTTGGTGAAGGCGATGTGCATATTGGATTAATAGACTTTGGATGGAAAAAATCTATTATGTCCTCATTTCTTAACAGGGGTATTAAAGTTACCACGGTACCTTTTTCAAAAGCCCATCAACTACAGGGCTTATCCATTGATGGACTTGTTCTTTCGAATGGCCCGGGAGATCCAAAGGATGCACAGGAACATCTTTCAGATATTAAAAACCTCCTTGAAGCTCTGCCTTCCTTTGGCATATGTATGGGGCATCAAATAATTGCTCTTGCTTATGGAGCGGATACTCAGAAATTGTCCTTCGGTCACCGCGGCGCGAATCATCCGGTTAAAGATGACGTAACAGGAAAGGTTTTTATGTCTTCACAAAATCATAATTACGTAGTGGATGAAGAAAGCTTACTATCTACTCCGTTATCTAAGCGTTTCCTAAATGTGAATGATGGTTCCATTGAAGGACTGGAGCATTCTCAAAAACCGATCCTTTCGGTGCAATTCCATCCAGAAGCCCATCCGGGACCTGCTGATGCCGAGTGGTTATTTGAACACTTTATATCGCTCATAACTAACAAGAAGGGGGAGGAAGTCCATGTCTAAAAAAATACTAGTAGTTGGATCCGGGCCTATCATAATAGGGCAGGCGGCAGAGTTTGACTATTCAGGCACACAGGGATGCCTTGCTCTTCGTGAAGAAGGATATGAGGTGGTGCTTGTTAACAACAATCCTGCCACGATTATGACAGACCACACAGTGGCAGACACCGTTTATTGTGAACCATTAACCGTGCCAAGCCTTACCTCGATTATTGAGAAAGAGAGACCAGAAGCTCTGTTGGCGAGTCTTGGCGGGCAGACCGCGCTGAACCTAGCCGTAGAGCTGGATAAAGCAGAGGTCCTTAAGAAATACAATGTGGAACTTCTCGGAACCAGTGTGGAATCGATTCAAAAGGGAGAAGATCGCGAACTCTTTCGAGAATTAATGAACGAACTCAACCAACCGGTACCTGAGAGTGAGGTGATCGTATCTGTATCGGAAGCGAAGCAATTTGCTGATCATGTAGGATATCCAGTCATCAGTCGTCCGGCTTATACGCTCGGAGGCAGAGGGGGCGGAATTGCTGAGACGGAGGCAGAACTCGAAGAGCTGATTCATAACGGGTTGAAAGCTTCTCCCATTCATCAAGTAATCATTGAAAAGAGCATTGCCGGATTCAAAGAAATCGAGTATGAAATTATGAGAGACACGAACGGAACCTGTATTTCCGTTTGCAATATGGAGAACTTTGATCCTGTAGGCGTTCACACGGGGGATTCGATTGTCACAGCTCCTTCTCAGACGCTGTCGGATCAAGAATATCAAATGCTTCGGACGGCATCATTTGATATTGTTTCAGCTTTAGATGTAATTGGAGGATGTAATGTGCAGCTCGCATTAGATCCCTACAGTAAGAAATACTATGTGATTGAAGTTAATCCCCGGGTCAGCCGCTCCTCCGCACTTGCATCTAAAGCTACAGGCTATCCAATTGCCAAACTTGCAACGAAAGTGGCGCTCGGGTACACGCTGGATCAGCTGCAAAATCCACTTACCGGTCATACGTACGCGAGCTTTGAACCAGCACTGGATTATACAGTGGTTAAATTTCCAAGGTGGCCGTTTGATAAGTTCTCGGAAGCTGATCGGAAGCTTGGCACTAAAATGAGAGCAACGGGAGAAGTCATGGCGATAGATCGTACGCTGGAAGGGGCCTTCCAAAAAGCGGTTCAGTCGTTGGATACAGTGATTCCTGCTCTTACTGATCTCGATAAACATCTCACCCTGCCTACAGACCTGCGTTATTTCGCAATATTAGAGCTGCTCCGTCAGGGTGAAAGTATTGAAAACATACACAAAAGCACTCATATAGATTTATTTTTCTTGAATGTACTACAGAACCTGGTGGAGATGGAGAATACTTTAGCCAGTTATACTATTGAGTCTATTCCAGAAGGTGTTCTTAAGCTTGCCAAACTGTACAGCTTTACTGATCAATCCATAGCTGACCTGCTAGGGTGCGAGGAGAATAACTTGGCAGATTTAAGAAAAAGCTACGGAATTATCCCTGCTTTCAAAATGGTTGATACCTGTGCAGCTGAATTCGAAGCAGCTACGAATTACGTTTACAGCACGTATGCAGGTGTCAATGAGATTGAGCCTTTGAAAGGAAGCAAAAAGGCGTTGATTATTGGCTCCGGACCCATCCGTATCGGGCAGGGAGTAGAGTTTGATTATAGCGCTGTTAAGGCTATCGAAAGCCTTCAGGCCGCTGGTTGGACTACTGTCATGATCAACAACAATCCCGAAACAGTCAGTACGGATTATGAAACAGCCGACCGGCTTTACTTTGATCCCATCCAGAAAGAAGTTATTGCATCTATTGTGGAGCACGAGGATATTGATCTCGTTTTTACCCAATTTGGGGGACAGACAGCGATCAATATGGCAGAAGAACTGGAAGAGGCCGGCATTCCGCTGGCGGGAGTCAGTACGGATATGCTGGACGGACTGGAGGACCGTGACCGTTTTTACTCCAGTTTAAAAGAATTGAACATCCCTCATGTTGAAGGGAGTACCTGTCATACAAAAAACGAGGCTCTAGAAGCTGCCAGTCAATATTCTTATCCTATTCTGTGCCGTCCATCCTATGTAATCGGCGGTCAAGGTATGGTTAAGGTCAAGAATGAAAAGGAGCTTAAACAAGCGCTTCAGGAAACCGATGCTCGTCATTATCCGATTGTACTCGACCAGTTTATGACCGGAAAAGAGGTAGAAGTTGATTTAGTTGCTGATGGGGAACGTATCTTCATTCCAGAAGTTATGGAACACATTGAACCGGCAGGGGTACACTCTGGGGACAGTATGGCGGTTTTTCCGTCTTCACTGCCTGCCTATGTGAAGGAAGCTGTATCAGAGTATAGCGAGAAGATTGTTCGCCACTCCAAATACAAAGGAATTATGAACATTCAATTTTTATGGAGCGGAGAGAATGTATATGTACTGGAAGTAAACCCAAGGTCCAGCCGAACCGTTCCTATTATTAGTAAAGTTTCAGGCATTTCGCTGGTTGACCTGGCGGTGCGCCTGTTAATTGAAGATCCAGAATGTGACCTTGCCACCGTTCCTGCTCCTTCGTGGAAGCATGTTGCTGTTAAATATCCTTTATTCTCTTCTCATGCTCTTCCTGAAATTGACCATAAACTGGGGGCAAATATGCAGTCTACAGGAGAAGGGATGTGTCTTGGAAGTACAGTTGCAGAGGCTTTGGCTAAAGTCTTTTCTCACCTTCCTGATATTCAGTTACACCCGGAGGCCTGTTTTATAGATGCAGATAATGATTATGAAGACCTTAATAAGCCAACGTTTGAAGAGTGGATACAAACTGATGAGGCAGCCATTTACGTGAATGATCAAGTAACTCCTGCTGCTAAAGAGAAAAGGATTCAAGCGTTAAAGTATGGGATTACGGTATTCAGTGAACCCTCCACTTTTGAAGCTTATTTACAATCCTTAACCATTAAGAATGCTGAGCCGACCCCATTGCCCGGCAATATTACAGAAGGAGTGCGATAAGATGAATCTAATGGAACAAATGACGTTTACAAATGAATCGCTTGTAGGTAAGAACGTGTTGACCTGGCTTGATTTTAATCAATCGGAAATTTCTAATCTGCTTGCCCAGGCTCAATACCTTAAAGAAAATCCGCACTCCAAATCGTTAGCTGGGAAAACCCTGGCAATGGTGTTTGAAAAATCATCAACCCGTACGCGTGTTTCTTTTGAGGTAGGGATGGTTCAGCTTGGGGGGCATGCTTTATATTTGAATTCAAGGGATATTCAAATCGGACGTGGGGAAACGATTGCTGACACGGCTAAAGTGCTTTCCGGCTATGTAGATGCGATCATGTTTCGAACAACCTCTCATGAAAAACTTAAAGAGCTTGGGGACCATGCATCTGTTCCCGTGATTAATGGCCTTTGTGATATTTATCACCCTTGTCAGGCGTTAGCCGACGTATTTACCATTCTTGAGGAGAAAGGGCGTCTCTGCGGGGTTAAATTAGTTTATATTGGAGATGGAAATAATGTGGCCCATTCTCTCATGATCATAGCGGCAATGATGGGAATGGAATTTGTCATCGTTACCCCGGAAGGTTATGAACCGGATCAGGAAATTGTGGAAAAATCGAAGGAAATAGCTGATCAGCATAACGGTTCGGTGACCTTTGTGAATGAGCCTTCGAAAGCTGTCATAGATGCAGATGTTATTTATACAGATGTTTGGACAAGTATGGGACAGGAAGAAGAATTTGATGATCGTTATAAGGCTTTTCAAGACTATCAAGTTAACGAAAAGCTTTTAAGTAAAGCACAAACTGACGTGACCTTCCTTCACTGTCTTCCAGCTCATCGCGGTGAGGAGGTGACGGCTCCGGTAATCGACGGGAAACACTCTAAAGTCTTCACGCAGGCTGAGAACCGTATGCATGTTCAGAAAGCCATCCTTCAGGCAGTTATTGGTTTCCAATAAAAATTTAATAAACTCGTCATAAAATGCCAGGGTCCTATACTATGATAGTCAATGAGGCTTTTCTACTCCTGTATCCTGTGTCTGGGAAAGATTTTAGCGAAATACTACGAATAAAATCGAATCCAACATTTCAACAAGGAATACGATCTTTCGTGTGGAAGTAGTCAGGGAGAGTGACTAAAATCATAAAGGAGTGGCTCATAGAATGAGTGAACAAATTTCAACGGCTGTAGAACCTAAGGTCGTGAAAAAGTCCAACTTCAAGATAGTCGGTATGTATTGTCAGACGATGATGGACGAGAGGAATGTTAAAATTCCCAGGTTGATGGAGCGTTTCCATACTTCTAAGCTTCATGAAGTCAAAAACCGCATTAACCGTCCTTGTTCCATAGGAATGTTTGTAGATCCTCCTAATTGGAATGAAGACACCGAGTCTTTCTATTGGATTGCTGCTGTAGAAGTGGATAGCTATGAGAAGATCCCGCAAGATATGATTACGAAAACGATCCCGGCTCACACGTATGCTGTTATAGAATATGACCCGTCCGTCCACGATTTTGACCCTTATCCTTACCTGCATAAATGGATAAAGGAAAAGGGATATACTCCTGTAGACGGTTTTGGCTTTGAGGTTTATCACCCTTATACAGGATCTAAAACGAAATATTCTCTCTATCTGCCGATTGAATAACAGTAAAAGCAAGGCCCTTATGAAGCGGGCCTTGCTTTTTTATAATCTTCTTGTATGTTGTTGTTATCATAAGCAGCTTATTAAAGAATAGGGCCGAATTGTTGAAGACTCGATTTCGAGATATTTTGTGGAGAAAGGGCTTCAGGGAACCGCTCGCTTTCCGCGGGCATGTGGTGAGCTTCCTCAGGCTTCGCCTTCCGGGATCTCACCGATCATGTTCATCCCGCAGGAGTCTTCGCCGTTCCCTTCCGCCCCTTTGCGTTTATGGGGAGCTCGAAAATCTTTCCATAATCGCTTTCCAATGAACGAGATCCACACTGGTTTTCACGTGTGTTTACGTGTAGGAACCCTGTTATAGAAGCATTTGAGGCAGATACAGCTTGGCTCCTGTCTTCTATAGCAAGGTCCGTTCACTAGATATCATTGGGGTGGCGGTGGAAACGACGAGACTCCCGCGGGAGAAGGAGCTAGGTGAGACCCCACAAGGAGTGTTAACGACTGAGGAGGCTTGTGCTAAAAGGAGGATCGACTAAGATCGCCACGTCCTGTGGCAACGTCGATCGACCCTACTTCATGTAGGGTCGTAGGAAAGCGAGTTGTTTCCGTAGCCGCCCTCATCTAATGTTTGCAACGGACCCGAGTTATCTCGAAACTGAGTCTTCAAGTAATGGGAGCTTTTCTGTGAAGTGCAAAGTGAGTTAATATGGCGATTATTCAAAGGTCAATTGGAGATAGGGCAGACCTAATAAATGCTAAATGATTGAAACGTTGGCAGTTGAAGAATTTACTAAACTACTGCGCATGAATCCGCTAGGAAATTCAGTATCTTCGGGCGGCTCTGCTATTCGCGAAAAAGAAGAAATGAAATGAGCAAAACTATTAAAAAGGAACTTCCACTCTCGGGAAGTTCCTTTTCTTATAGCCGGTCGTCCCGTTCTTCATCAGAAATAAGTGGACACGTGGGACAGCATTTGGCTTTATTGGCTCCGTGGAGCATATATTTCATACAGCAATACCTGCGAACATAAGTTTTCTTACCATTGTCTGCTTCATAAAAACGAAAATCGAAGTGAAGCGGGTTCCTCATATTGTTGCTAAAACATACTTCCTTAGTAAACCAGCGAAAAACTTTTTCTGCGTATTCCTCGTGCTGGGGGTGGTTCTGAATAAATTCTCTGTATTTTTGATGAAGGTTATGAGAAACAATAGACCGCATATGAGTTGATTTACAACCTGTGGTTTGAGCGACCTGCTGAAATAAGGGTTGTAAATGTTGTACAAGGTACGTATGAATCAATTCCTTTACCTTTTCATCGGTAAGATCATGAGTTGAATAAACAGCGTCTTCTGAAATGATATAATTCATCTTGTTTTTTTCTTGCAGTTCAATACCAACATTTGAGGGTGTCATATCGAGAATGAGATGATGTCTTACAATCATTTCAAATAATCCCATGGTAATAACTGAATACATTTTTCCAAAAAGAAGTCCTGTAATGGCAATGTTCGGAGCACCTAATTGATGCTTTTGAATTTGGATGAGCTGCTGAATATTTTCTCTATCATGAATGAGATCAGCCACCTTGTAGGAGACCTGATCTTCGTATGACTCGCCAATATAGATTCGATGATTGTTTTTGATTTGTTCAAATGCAGTGTTCATAACTATGACTCCCACATTTTATATTTTTCCACCAAAAACCTTGGAAATGATAACTATTATCAATTATAAAATATTTTTAGAATTCCAACAACAGCTTGCAATCATAATTAATAGGGTGTGTAACGTATGCTAGTTGAAGCGGCAAGCAAGTTACAATCCTAGCTTTAGAAATCGTCTAGCAAAGCATATATAATTGAAAAAGCGACTATTACTGGCAATTCTTTATAGAGGTGAAATAAATATGGAAGAAACAATGCGTGCAACATCCTTCATACAGAACGAGTATCCCCAATTTAGAGAAACTTACCCTGCTCATGCAGAAACAGCTGAAAAAGTTATTCTTCATCAGCTGATTCAAGCCATTATACGTGAAGGAATTGTTCGCTATGAATGGGACGATGATTTGTCCACGATCTCTATTCCATTGAGAAAGAGAGGGAACCTGCGTATAAAGGTTTCCAGAAGGTACCGTTTAGGGCATCTCGATATAGAAGGCCATGTCCAGTATGTGTATGAGAGAGGTAACAGTCATACTATCCACTCACCTGAAGATTGTCTAGATGTACTATTTGAGGACAACGAGATTTCTGAGGCTCAATCAGCTTTTTATCAAGAGATCAGGAATAGTGTTGAGAATTATGGGCTTGCACTAACCATTGCTGAACACCGTGCGTTAGCTGTAACGGAAGAAGCACGGGGGTTACAAGCCCCAGATGCTATTTCATATGCTCTTAAGAAAAAGCAGGAGAGTACATCATTCAGTCCTTTAACCTTCTTTGAGCAGTGGGTCATTCAGGGTCATACCATTCACCCGTGCTCCCGTACACGACTGGGGATTTCCTTAAAGGATATGAC
Organism: Halobacillus sp. B29; assembly: GCF_052246755.1. Lineage (NCBI taxonomy): Bacteria > Bacillati > Bacillota > Bacilli > Caryophanales > Bacillaceae > Halobacillus > Halobacillus sp. B29. The sequence continues at coordinate 160,516 of NZ_JBQQCM010000005.1, read as the reverse complement.
CCGGTATGCACCGGAATGGGAAGGGAAGCCGTGCGTTATTCCGCTGGCGGTTCATCATAAATATAGCAGGATGACCACTAAAGAGGGACAGACAGTCAAGTCGATTTTATTTGAAGAGTATCCAGAGTTGAAGAAGTCTTTTGAGGAGATGTGTGCCGAGAGAGATTGCAATCCTGAAGAATATGAAATTATTCCTATTCATCCATGGCAGTTTCGTCATACACTTCCTGTTTATTACCAGGAAGCATTAGAAAGAAAGAGGATCATCCCTTTAGAAGATGCAGGGATTAAGATGGCTGCGCTTATTTCTTTCCGAACTCTGGCTCCATATCAGAATCGGGTGAATCACCATATAAAAACGGCTGTGAACGTGCAAATGACAAGTGCGATCCGTACGGTTTCCGCAGCTTCTACTCAAAATGGACCCATCTTATCGAGATTGTTTCAAGAGGTGTTCGTAAACGATTCCGCGCTTGCTCGTTCCTTAACGATCATGAGTGAACCTTCAGGGATTCATTACGAGCCGGAAGGGGCAGTCAATGAAGAGGAACGTCACTTTTTACAGAAGAATTTAGCGTCTATTCTTCGTGAAAACCCGGAGAACAGGCTCGCTGAAGATGAAATAGCTGTACCTGCTGCTTCTTTGTTAACTGAATCTCCGATAACGGGGGATTTAATCGTCGAAGAACTGGTCAAGCGTCAAGGGAAAGCAGGCCTTGCAGAGTCAGCTGCAGCTTTTATTCAGGAATATGCTCGGGCTTTATTACCTGGAATCGTTACGCTTATTACAAAGTACGGGATTAGTATGGAAGCTCACCTTCAGAATTGTGTGGTTGTATTTAAAGATGGACAGGCGCAAAGGGTCATTCTTCGGGACCACGGAGGTATTCGAATAATGAATGAGCGGTTGAATCGTTTCTTTTCTCAACAGCCGATCGACCCTAGTACGAACGTATTGACAGAACGACGGGGAGAGCTTCTGGATATATTCTCGCATGCTGTTCTGCATAACCATCTTGGGGAAATCATTGTCGCCTTAGTCAGACAATCAGGAATCGAAGAGGGTGTGTTATGGGAAGCGGTAGAAGGAGTCCTGCGCGAAGTATATGCATCGTTAGAGGAGAACACTCTGACAGCTGAAGATGCTGTAGAGGACGCAGCCATTATTTTTTCAAGACCTTCAAGGATGAAAGCCCTTGTGAGGATGCGCTTATTGAATCAATACACGGAAAATAGTTATGTCGACATTGCCAATCCATTTTCACCCGGAAGTGAGGTGTAACCAATCATGACGATTCCTTTACCTAAACTTGAGAAACATGGTAAAGTACAACCACTTTTAGAAGAGCAGAACTGTTTACGGTTTTTATACGAGAAGAAACCAGAGTACGTTTCTCAGTTTCTTACCTATATGGAAAAAGGAAGAAAAGGAATTCTCCATAAATTAGCGGACTCTATCTTAAGGGAAAATATTAATGAGTATTATAGCGATGCTATTGATTTGAAAAAGCAGGGACATACCCTGTTCATTAATGAAAAGCCACATGCATGGGAAGGGATTTACAAGCGACTGCAGGATTTTCCTCTTCAGGAAGGTTTGAGTTATAAAATGGTTCAGTTTAAGCGATATGCTATCCTTTTTCCTGTCCAGCGAGAATACTCGTTTCATCTCGTTGAAACGAGTGGTGACCTTGTTTATCTGGGCGAGCATGAGATCCGCAACATTTCAGTGGCCTCGGAGCTTGTTCGATTAATGTTCACTAAAGAAGAGTATCCGAACAGGAATGCCTTTATTCAGGAACTGGATAATGGGACAGCGAATTTAGCGCTCGCTTATATGTACAATGACAGCTGGAAAAAGGTCATTAAACGAGAAGCTTCTCAGCTGGGGGCGGCAACTACGTTTGAGTACTTAGAGGAAAAGCAAAAGCGCACGCCCGACTTCTCTAAAAGTTTATTCTTTGAACAGCTTGTAGTGGATGGTCACCATTTACACCCAGGAGCCAAAACGAAGCTTGGTTTATCTTTTCAGGATGTTTTTCAGTACTCTGGGGAATTCCATCAGTCATTCGGAGTCCGTTTTGCAGCAGTTCGAAGGGATTATCTTAGATCGACCCTGGATAAGGGGAGTATACTGAAGAGATTTTTCCCGAAGGAGTGGCATGATGCTGTCAAAGAGTTGAATGATAGAGGATACAATGCTGATGAATTTGACGTGCTGCCGGTCCATCCATGGCAGTTTGAACATGCCGTTCCTTCTATCTATGAAGAAGAGATTTACCGTGAAATTATCATCCTATTAGAAGATCCAAAGCTAAGCGCACAAGCAACTTCTTCATTTCGAACGGTGGCTCCGATGGACAATGAAGCGCCGGTCCTGAAGCTTGCCGTAAATAGTCAGATGACCTCTACGGTTCGTTCGATTTCCACACAAACAGCTATGAACTCTACCATATTTTCTTCCATGATCGCGAAAATTATGGATCAAGAGGGGCATTTGAATGGATTTGTGCCGCTAAATGAATTATCAGGAGCGGCTTTTAGATCAGAAGATCAGTTGAAAAGCAGAAATATTACGATGCTAATTCGTGAAAATATTGATGCGAAAATTGAGGAAGAAGAAGCTGCTATTGCGGGAATGGCTCTTTATGCAGAGTCTCCTGTTACAGAGACAACAATGCTTAAGGAACTGGCAGAACAGCTCAAGGTAGAGGAGAGCTTGACGAAAGCGCAGGCAGCGGCAGAGTTTTTTAATGATTATATTCAAACCGTAATTCCTGCGTATGTTACTTTGATGGTTAAATATGGGGTCGCGCTTGAAGGGCATCTTCAAAATAGCATTCCTGTCTTTAGAAAAGGACGGCTGACTCGCTTCTTTTTCAGGGATTGGGGTGGAGCCCGCGTACATGAACAGAGAATTCGAAAGCAAAACCTGAATCCTTCTTTTGCTACAGGTTCGGTTTCCGTCACCAGTGAACTATCTGAGGTGCATAACAAGTTGTACTATACGGTTTTTCAAAACCACCTGGGTGAGATAATCAGGCAGCTGGTGCTATATTCAGGCCTGGAAGAAAAGGATTTTTGGAAGCAGGTAAAGTTAACTTGTGAGAAAACCTTTGAAACGCTGCGGGAAGATCCAAATTTAAAGGAAGCGGTAGAAGAGGATCGTGCTTTTTTATATCAATCTTCTGTGAAGCATAAGTCACTCACAAAAATGCGGCTAACGGACAGTAAGGAATACGGCTATAATAAAGTCTCAAACCCGTTAGCGTATTAAACAGGAAAGCCGGAGGAGTCAGTCTTGATTACCAATGAAGAACTTACATTAGAAAAGTATATAAAAGAAAAGCGTAAACAAACGAAGGATCCGATCTGCGCATATATCTATGACTTAAAGCAGCTGAGAGACCATGCAGCTGCTATTAAGAACAGTCTTCCATCTTTCTGCCGGCTGTACTATGCCGCAAAAGCCAACTCTGATCAACCCTTGTTAGAGACATTAGATCCAATCGTCGACGGATTTGAAGTGGCTTCAGAAGGTGAAATAAACAAAGTGGTAGCAGAAACAGAAAAACAAATGATTTTTGGGGGTCCTGGAAAGAAAGATCGTGAAATTGAAGCGGCTATCCATTCGAACGTAGAGTACTTGAACGTAGAAAGCTTCCATGAGCTGAATCGAATCAATTATATAGCCAAACAGAAAAACGTAACGGTACCTATTCTTATTCGCGTCAATTTGAGTGTAAACATTTCAGACAGCCATCTGCGCATGTCTGGTGTACCCTCTCAGTTTGGAATAGACGAACGTGAGGTCCCCTCTTTTATTGAGGCAGCACTTGACGCTGAATTTGTTTCGATTGAAGGATTTCATTTTCACGCTATGTCGAACAACTTAGATGCAGAGTCCCACGTTCGTTTCGTTAAAGTCTGCATAGATAAAACAAAATTGTGGCGAAAACAGTTTGGTTTATCCGGTATGATCGTGGATCTGGGCGGAGGTATTGGAATCAACTACTGGAACCCAGAGGATCCTTTTGACTGGGAAATACTTGCGTCTGGTATTACAGGACTAAGAACGGAAGCTGAAGACCTTACCTTAATTATAGAAATCGGACGCTATATGACGGCAGCCTGCGGCTCTTATGTAACGGAGGTGCTCGATATAAAAAAGAATCACGATCAGCACTTTGCCGTGATCCGGGGCGGTTCGCATCATCTTCGTCTCCCTGCTGCCTGGAAGATGAGCCATCCGTTTCGAGTTTATTCAGTGGAAGAATGGAACTATCCTTTTGCACGGCCGGAAGTTTTAAAAACGGATGTTACGGTTGCGGGGGAGTTATGCACACCAAATGATGTGCTCGTTCGAAAGGAGTATGTGGATCAGCTGCGGGCAGGAGACATCGTCATATTTGAATATGCAGGTGCCTATGCCTGGACCATTTCACACCACGAATTCTTAAGTCATCCCTATCCCGAGATTATTTATGTAAATGCAACTGAAAAATAGGCCAGTTTATTCAGCTGGGCGCCTCCATTGGTAGATGGGGGTGCTTTTCTTTAATTGCGAAGGGTATAATAGTTTCAAAAGGTGCAGGAAAATGGTGAGGCATTAAAAATGTAAAGGAGAGGTGTCAGCTATGTCTTTTTCCCTCTTCAAAACTCGATTATATGCTTTTCTGCTGGATTATCTCATCATTGTATTATATGGGGTGCTGGTGGTGGGAGGTATCTCCTTTATACTGCGATCTACTATTACCCCTTTGTTCTCACATTCTCCAGTCACGGCTCAATGGACAGGCTTCCTTCTTATCACATTGCCTGTTTCACTTTATTTCGTGATCGCTGAGCAATCGATTTGGCAGGGGACCGTTGGAAAAAGGATGATGGGGGTTCGTGTTGTTGATCAAGCAGGAAAGCGGATAGGAATAGGACGTTCTATCCTTCGCACAACGATTAAATTTCTTCCGTGGGAAGCTGCTCATTTTGTAGTCTGGAATTTAATGCTTCCCTCTGGTTTTTCGGAGATGACTCTTTATGTCATATTAAGCGCTGTATATATCACGGTGTTTTTGTATTTAATCCTGCCTCTCACGAATCCAAAGCGAAGAAGTGTCTATGACTGGGGTGCAGGTACAGTGGTGATAAATACACAAAGAACTTCTTAATAGATGAAGTTCTTTGAATAATTATAATTTGTTAAACATGTTATTAGTTATATTAAATAGAATTGTTAAGCTAAAGGATCGTATAGTTGAATACTCAGTTTCGAGATATTGTGTGGAGAAAGGGGCGGAAGGGAACGGCTCGCTCCGCGGCCCTGCACGACGCAGGGTAGTTCGACGTGGCCACACGACGTGGCGATCTTAGTCGAACATCCCTTCCGCTGAGTCTCCTCAGGCTAGCGCCTTCCGGGGCCTCACCTGTCATGTTCATCCCGCATGAGTCTTCGCTGTTCCCTTCCGCCCCTTTGCGATCATGGAGAGCTCGAAATTCTCTGAATAAACACCTTTCAGTGAACAAGGATCATCTACCCCAACTATCTCGAAACTGAGTCTTAAACAAACGGGAGCTTATCTTTAATTGGAATTCGGAAATAGGGGGTATCTAAAAGAAAAAGGAGAGGCCAAAGTATAAAACTGCTGCAGCCGAAGCGGCCCATAAAGCAGGCTTCAACTTGAACTTAGCATATTTAATGGCATTCAAATTTAAAATCCCCGCGGTCGTATTGGTATCATCGCTCAAGGGGGAAGCAAAAGCACCAAATGTCCCACTAGCAAACACGGCACCGATAACCATCGGCAGAGAACTGCCCGCAACGGCGGCTATGGAAACCCCAACCGGCATAAGAATTCCCCAGGTTCCCCATGATGAACCAATAAAATAAGAAAGCCCGCAGCCGACAATGAAGATAATGACGGCTACGAAACCAGGAGGAATCCAGCCGAACCAGGATGAAATCGTATCTGCAAACGCAAGAGCTTCAGAACCTTTACTAAGCCCCCACACAGTTCCCAGTAAGAGGATAACTCCCATAATCTCATTACCCCCATAGATTAAACTGTCCATAATTTTTTTAAGCGGCAATGCTGTTATTTTTAAATAAATGACGAATCCGATCAGTGTTGTAACTACACCTAAGACCATGGCGTCTAACACAGCATCGTTGATCAGCGCCTTAAATCCCTGCTCGCCTTCCTCGACTCCTACCATATACATAAAAAAGAAGGTTAATACGATAACACTCGCGAGCGGCACAATTAAGTTCCAGGGCTTTGCCGGCAGCTCTTTGGTTACGGCAGGGTGGCAGTCCTGCCAATCATCATCGTCCTTCCCCTTATCCTGACTCATATCTTCAGCATCTGTGGCAGGTTTTTTATTACGATGGAAAAAACTTAAATAGAAACCTACAACCAGCATAGAAAAAGCAAAGAAATTAAAGGGTATACTGCTGATGTAAAGAGAATAAGGATCACCTTCCGCATTAGCCTGCTGTAACGACAACTCGATCACAGATGTCATGTAACCAACGAAGGCAGTAGCTACAGGGATCAAAACGACTAGAGGGGAAGCTGTCGTTTCGATGACAAACCCAAGTTCCTGCTTACTCATCGGAATTTTTTTTCGCATGGCTTTCATAACAGGAGCAATGGTTACGATGCGAAAACTAGGTGCACTGAACGTCCCGAGTGAGGATAGCCAGGTAAGGATAAAAGCGCCTCTTTTTTTATCAATACGTTCTGTGGCTTCCTGAACAAAACCTTTAATACCTCCGGACACTTTCACAATTCCTATTAAGGCGGAAAAGGCGTAGAGAAAAATAATAATTTTCATATTATTCTCATCTGTCAAACCTTGAACGATGAACATGAACCCTGTCATCATACCTCTGAGCCAATGTGGATCTACCAAGTATCCAGCTACAATAACGGCAAATAATAAACTTGGGATCACCTGCTTGGTCCAAATGGCTGCTAATATGACGACTATAAAAGGAATAATGGCAATCCAGTCCATAATATATGTACCTCATTTCGCACGATTGATTTTTATAGGTTGTGTGGAGTTGGCAAAAGATATTCCTTTCGCTAATCGAATTTCAACTTTGATTAAAAACATTACTTAATAGTGACATATTTGTTACTGTAAAAGGGTAGATAACGAATAGCATTTTCCAGTATAGTCAATATAAAGTGACGTAAGAGTATAGAAAGGTGAGTTAGTTATGAATCATCCACCTCAAAAGTTTCTAATACCAAGAAATTTTCAGGATTTTGAAGAAGTAGCAAAGAGTATTATTGAACTGATGGATCAATCCACTAATCTTGATACCTTGTTTTTTACCTCAGATGACGGAGAAACGTGTAAAGTTATACAAGTAGCCAGCCAAAACGAACCCCTGGTATCAAAGGGTGAAACTTTTCCTTTAGATGGTACTCTTTGCCAAAGAAGCCTCGAGCACGGAAAGAAAGCATTTATCATTTCTGATCTTACGAAAGAAGAAAAAGGCCAGGCTATTTTGGGAAAACGGCCGCTGGAAGAAGGTAGCTTTATAGCCGTTCCTATTTTTTATAAAGATGGATCCAATTATGGAACCATCTGCGGGCTGCATTCAAAGCCGACTTATTTCTCCAGGGAGAACATCGAATTGTTCGAAACCATGGCTTCTCTCCTGACCTATGTACTTGAACTTGAGCGTGCTAAAGAGCAGATTAATCAATTGTCAGCACCTCTTGTTCCCATCACGGAAAGCGTAGCGATCCTACCGGTAATCGGAGAGATTAGTGAAGAGAGGGCTGATATGATCATCCAGATGACTTTGCAGAAAAGCCAGGAATGGGAGCTCGATGATCTAGTGATAGATTTGTCAGGAATTTCGGATATCGATGAGACAGTCGGGGCCTCTCTGTTAAAAATCGTGAATATACTTAAGCTGATTGGGGTTACTCCAGTGATCACAGGGATGCAGCCAGACCTAGCTGTGAAGGCTGTTGATATTCGAGATGAATTAAAAGAAGTGGACAGTCAGCCAAACTTAGGGAGTGCGCTAAAAAAACTGGGCTTTTCTTTAAAAAGAAATGGGTAACCTGTTTTTATATTGTGTGATCGAGGCAGGGAAATAATGTGGAGTAGAGAACTATTTATTGAGGATTGATTCTGTTTATTGCGGAGGGTTTTTATGTCTTTTCTTGAAAAAAGTATAACCATTAACAAGCCCATCAATGAAGTCTTTGAAGCTGCTACTGATTTTAAAAACAGCCCTGAAATTATGGATGCTGTAATTAAAGTTGAACTATTGTCAGAAGGGCCGGTTCGGGAAGGTTATCAGTTTAAAGAAACAAGAGAGATCAGAGGCCGGAAAGCCTCCTCTGTGATTGAAGTGACTAAATTTCTGAAAAACCAGCGTTATTCTGTACAAAGCGTCCAGAACGGTCTTGACTTGAGATACCATTATACGTTTTCCGAAGTGAGTGATGGTACGAAGGTGGAATTTCGGGGAGAACTCTATACAGAAGGGCTTCGTAATAAGCTCGCCAGACCTTTGATTGAAAGAATTATTAGAAAAGAGGACCAGGACCATCTTGTCCACTTGAAAAATTATATCGAAACTAAACGTTAATCGTGTATAATATAAAGCAAGCTATGGATTATGTATAAAAGGTCTCTTAACCATCCAATATGGTATGAGGCCTCTTTTTTTATGATCGAAAGAAAGGATATGAAAAATATGAGTAACCACCAAACAGAATGGTTTAATGAACTATCCCCTTTTCTAAAAGAAGCATGGAGCAATTCCGGGTATGACACTCTAACAACGGTACAGGAACGCGCCATCCCGCTCGTTTTAAATGGAGAGGATGTGTTGGGGGAAGCCCCTACCGGAAGTGGGAAAACACTTGCCTATCTTATTCCGCTGCTTCATAAGATTGATCCTGCCCAAAAGCACACCCAGGTTCTTATTTTAGCTTCTTCTCATGAACTGGTCATGCAGATTAATGAAGAAGTTCAGAATTGGACGAAAGGAAGCGGGATTAACAGTACTACCCTTATCGGCGGAGCAAATATCAAACGACAAATGGAAAAACTGAAGAAGAAGCCGCAAGTAGTGATTGGTACTCCTGGACGGGTCTATGAATTAATGAAAAAGAAAAAAGTAAAAGCTCATGAAATTAAAACAGTGGTCATGGATGAAGCCGATCAGCTGCTTGTCCCAGAACATATTCGAACGGTCAATGACATTCTGGAAAGCATGCTCAAAGATCGTCAAATCCTTTTGTTCTCAGCAACGATGCCTGAAGAGGTAATTGAGGTAGCCCAGGAGTTCATGGATGAAGAGACCGAAGTCGTGCGTGTAGAAACAGAAATACAAAAGCCGGATGTCGAGCATACGTATATGGTGTGTGAAGATCGGGATAAGATCGAAGTCCTCCGTAAGCTTGCCAGGATGGATGGTTTTAAAGGGCTTGCTTTTCTGCAGGATATCGCGAAGCTGAATGTATTTGCCGAAAAATTAACCTATAAAAACTTAGACCTCGGTCTTTTGCATAGTGATGCAAATAAAGAACAGCGTGCTAAAGCGATTAGAGAATTTCGGAAAGGGGACTATTCACTGCTGTTAGCAACTGACGTGGCGGCGAGGGGCCTTGATATTATAGATATTAACCACATTGTGAATTTAGATGTTCCTAAAGATGCTACGGCTTATATTCATAGAGCTGGCCGTACAGCCCGGTTAGGTGCATCCGACGGGACAGTCATATCCCTTGTGAATCCAGTTGAGCAAAAACGCTTGATGAAGCATGCTCGCGATCTTGATTTGTCGTTGCATGAGAAAGTGATTTATAAAGGTTCTTTAAAAGATGCTTGATTAATGAGTTGATGGGGTATTCTTTAGTAAAGAGTTGTGAAAACTTAGTATGGATAAACCAGTAAGTAATTTCTGGAAACGATTGGTTCAGCCCCTTTGCTTGTGGTACCTTCCTGTGGATGAGATAATAGACTTATCAGTAACCTCCAGACTTTAGGCAACTTGATGATAAGGAGCAGAGTAGATGATTAAAAAACTCCTGTTAGTAATAATAGTAGCTGTAATTATTGGAACAATAGCTGCCCCGTCCTATGCTCAGGAAATATGGGAAAATAAAGACGACCACCTCGGTTCAGTCACGGAAAAAGCCCATCAAGTGGGGAATTGGTTCAGTGATTGGGATGCTTCCAGCCCGTTAATAGAAGAACTGAAGAAATATTTTGGAAGCGGTGAAATGCCGGAACCTGCCCCAGAACCTCAAATAGAAACTAGTCCTGAACCTATGGACCCTGAGGATAACCATAGTGCCGCACCTGAAGACCGTTCTGGAGAAGAAGTTAACAATGAACAAACCGATCTTTCTTCTTCTTCTCTTAAAGATTATGAACCTTCTGAATATGAAAAAGAAGTAGTAGTGCTGGTGAATGAAGAACGGGCTGAAGAAGGCTTGAAACCTCTTGAAATGTTCAATCGTCTAAGTGGACTTGCGGTTGTAAAATCCGAGGACATGGCTGAAAAAAATTATTTTAGTCATACATCTCCTACCTACGGCTCGCCATTTGAGATGATGGATGAATTTGACTTCTCTTATTGGGCCGCCGGTGAAAATATTGCGGCTGGTCAACGAACTCCTGAAGAAGTCGTGGAAGGCTGGATGAATAGCGAAGGACACCGGGCAAATATTTTAAATGATCAGTTTACACACATTGGTGTAGGCTATATAGAAGATTCCGGGAAATACGGAACGTACTGGACTCAACTATTTATGAAGCCCAGATAGAACACTCTTCAACACAGTCAGCTACGCTGGCTGTTTTTTTATGACTTCTTTTCTTCCGTCAAAGAATGCACATAACCTTTTACAGTAGGTCGGTCGGTGTGGCTTTCCAACTTAGACCATTGAGTAATAATATAGAATAAAGTGATAAGCATGGCAGCGAGGCCTGTATTCATAAAGCCTGCCGACGGACGGGCCCCGTAATAGTAAAAAGCAGCCTCGTGATAAATAAAAAACAAAAGGGTTGTGAGAGTGAAATAAGCAAATCGTGACATGAATGGCTTAGATTTGTGAAACGGACAGGAAAGCAGTAGAGGTGCCCAATAAATAACGGAGGAAACAGCTAATAGGAAGAGGTGGAGAAAAAAGCCGTATCTACTCGGAATCATAGAGAGAACTTCAAAACTGACTATGACCCCGAAAAAGAAAATTGTAGCGCTGGAAAGCAGAAGATGGCTGCTTGATACCAGCCATCGAAAGGATTTACGAAACCAGAGATGGTTTTGGTTCGCATACAGGATAAATAAAGGAGCAGCACCAAAAGCGACGAGGCTTCGTGTAAGGTTTACAGCGGGATCAGGAGTAAGTAAATTCAATGTGAATAAAACAATAAGGAAAGAGGCGAATCCAATAATCCAAACAAGCTTTTGACTTCTAAGGGGGAAATGGTATTTCATTCACGTATCCTCTCCTTTGACTTTGCTATAATTTTCCCTGGCCGGATAATAATAAACGCTGGTTTTTAAATTTTTTGGTGAAATTTCCAAGCGCTGTTTTTCTACTTATGGTTAAAAGGAAGCGAAGTAGTAAATAGTTTATTTTTGATGGTATTTCATAGAAAATGAGAAAGGAAAGGGAGGCTGATCAAATGGAAATTTATGATCTTCATGAGTTAGATGGGATAGGACAGCGGTGTTTAATTGAAGAAAATAAGTTGAAGCCTGAAGAAATTGTTGAGCATTATAAGACAATGATCGATCGAAAGAACCCTGAGCTCAACGCAGTTGTACATAAGACTTTTGAGAATGCAGCAAATATTAATGGAAATGGTGTATTTAGAGGAATTCCGTTTCTAATTAAAGATTTAAATGCTATGAAGGGGTATCCTCTTTCCTACGGTTCAAAGATTATGGATGGATTTAAGGCATCAGCAGATGATGAGATTGTTAGACGTTATAAGCATGCAGGATTAACGATTCTCGGTAAAACGAATACACCTGAATTCGGCTTTACTCCGGCTACGGAATCTGTTCATCTTGGTTTCGCGAAGAATCCGTGGAACCAAAACTATTCTCCAGGTGGGTCGAGCGGGGGAGCTGGAGCGGCTGTAGCATCTGGCATGATTCCGTTTGCTCATGGCAGTGATGGAGGAGGATCCATTCGAATTCCAGCATCGAACTGTGGAGTGTTTGGACTCAAACCGACCAGAGGACGGACACCCTTTTCCATGCGTTTGAATAGTTTCGCGGTTAGTCATGCTCTAACCCGTTCTGTGCGGGACAGTGCGGCACTTCTAGACGTTTTGGAAGGTCCGCAGATGGGGGATTTGTTTGCTACTCCTGCTTACGAAAAACCTTACACGGAGGTAATTAAAGAGGAGTTAGACCCCCTAAAGGTGGGCTATCTAGCTGATTTCGGGGAATTGATGGACATTGCACCCGATGTGCAGCAAGCAGTGAATGAGACAGCCCATTTGCTGGAAACCCTAGGGCATCATGTGGAAGTCGCTTATCCTGATTTTGATTTGCACCGTTTCATGGACGCTTACGTGACGGTATGGGTGCTTGGAGGGGCTCTGGCTGTTCAGGATGCCGCCCGAATGAATGGAAAAGATCCATCTGCTGAGAATCTTGAAAGAATGCTTTCTACCTTGATTGATAAAGCTTCCCAATTTACAGCTATGGAATACGAGCAAGCCCGGATGTTCTTAGCTTCTGAAAGTGAGAAGGTTCATCGATTTTTTGAAAAATATGACGTGCTTCTCCATCCGGTTACTTCTAAATCGGCATTGCCGCTCGGCTGCTATAATGGAGAAGAAAATACGATTGATGAAATTCTTGCGGTGTCTGCTCAATATGCTCATCTTTCTCCTATTGCCAACGTGACAGGACAGCCTGCTATGAGTGTCCCATTGTACTGGAATAATCAGAACGTGCCAATCGGCTCACATTTTATGGCGAAGTTCGGAGATGAAGCTACGCTGTTTAAACTAGCCGCCCAGCTTGAGGAAGCTAAACCCTGGTGGCATCGTTATAAAGAGATTTAAAAAAGAAAAGCGTGCTTCCCGACGATTAGGGGGAAGCACGCTTATTGGATCTGATTCCATACCTCTTCAATTTGCTTATTGAGCTGAGAGATGTCTGCGGTGTCCTCATACGTTTCACTTAATTTATAATTTTCTTTTTTCTGGAGGATTCGTTTGATACTAGTATTTAACTGACTTTCTGGAATTTGGCCGTCTCTTACAGCTTTCATAAGCGAATCTTTCACATTCTCAAACTGACTTGTATCTGTTAATAACACCATATCTGCCCCTGCTTGTATCGATAGTACGGCTGCTTCGCTTGTCCCATAATTATTGGAGATAGCCCCCATAGCCATATCGTCCGTAATGACAAGCCCATTGAAATCCAGCTGTTCTCGGAGAATACCTGTAATAATTGTTTTAGAAAGAGTAGCAGGATATTTCTGGTCTAGTTCAGGGAATAAGATGTGAGCAGTCATGATGGCATCTGTCCCTTGTTCAACAGCCGTCTCAAAAGGTACCCATTCGAAATCCTGTAACTCCTCTATGGATTGATCCACGACAGGAAGGTCATAGTGTGAATCCACAGACGTATTTCCATGGCCTGGGAAGTGTTTGACCACGGGAATGACCCGTTCCGCTTGTATGGCTTGCATCGCGGGGATCCCCAGATTGTTAACACGTTCTGGAGTTTCGCCGAAGGAACGATCTCCTATCACTTGATTATTCGGATTGTTTACGATATCAAGCACAGGAGCAAAGTTCATATTAAAGCCAAATGCTTTCACTTTTTCAGCTAATAGCCGTCCTGTTTTTTGAGCAAGCTCTGCATCCATTGTGTCACCAATTTTTTTGCTGGCAGGAAGATTCATGATAGCATTGTCCGGGATACGGCTTACACGGCCGCCTTCCTCATCAACCCCTAAAAACAAGGGGATCGGATTGTTTGCATTTGCCTGGCGAATCGAATCCACTAAATTCTGTAGCTGTGGGGCGCTTTCAACATTTCGCCCGAGTAAAATCACACCTCCTACCTTCTCCTGGCTGATCATTTCTTTCTCCTGATTACTTAAAGTAAGTCCCTGGATGCCAATATACAGGGTCTGGGATACTTTTTCTTCCATAGACCACTGTAAAAGAGGGGAGCGGGTACCTTTCTTTTCGTTTGCTCTTAGTGGCATTTGGGAGTGGGGGGATGCATCTTTTGACTCGTTCTGAGTGTCACCTCTGATGTTCATTATTAGAATGACAGCCGACACGGCAATAAGCGTTAGTCCAATAGCTGTAAGGGTGCGTTTCAAAGTTATTCCTCGCTTTCAAAATGAGAGTTTTTACTGCTGTCTGTTTTTTTAAGCATTCTTTAGCCATTGAGGACTTCACGATTCAATAGGATCGAGCTCGTTATAAAAACTAAGAGAAGCATCTTTTGACAGGTAAGTATGTCCACATTTTACCACCTCAGGTCAAACAGATATTACCATTTGATTTATTCTAACACAGGCTGTGGAGAGTGGACTCTTCTTTATTAGAGTCTGGATAACTTGAATGGGAAGATGAAAAAGTGATTCAATTAGAGGTAGAAACGAATGGCACGAGGCGAGTGTAAATAAAGATAAAGGAGTACATTATTTATGGATTATATTACATACATCCGTTCGAAAGTAGGGAAAGAGCGAGTGATTATGACGGTATGCGGTGCATTTGTTATGGATGAACACAACCGTGTGCTTCTACAATTACGGGCTGATACGCAGACGTGGGGGTTACCGGGAGGCTTTATGGAGATGGATGAAAAAGTGGAAGACGCTGCCAGACGTGAAACGAAAGAGGAAACAGGACTTGAGCTTGGTGAAATGGAACTGTTTGGTGTGTATTCAGGGAAAGAGCTGCATAAAACGTTTCCAAATGGTGATCAAGTTGCTCTCGTCCAGATTTTATTTACTTGCAAAGAGTTCACCGGGACCTTTAATTTTCATGATGGAGAGACATTAGATGCTCGCTTTTTCCCCTTGGATCAATTACCGGATCAAATATTTGAAAAGCACAGAATATTCTTGGATGATTACATAAACAAGCAGCCACCCGTTATAGGCTGATGGATGACGGCATATACTTGTGGTACAATAAAGTCAGAATTGAACATTTGAAAGGCCGCAGCGTCCACTGCGGCCAGACCGGCAGCTGTTCCGAAGGGATCGGCTACTCACTGAGGAATAGACCTCTCCCGTTACCAGACAGGAGGTCTATTTTTTATTGGTCATTTTAATGACCAACGCGAGCAGGGCAATAAGGAAAGTTCCGAAAGAAAATAGAACCATAAACACCTCATAGATACTCAAAAAAGGCTTCACCCCCTTTCCACTTCGATAAGGGGGCAGCCGACCTCCTATATAGAAACACTGCCTGGTTGTCATTTTATCATAACATATCTAGGTCAATAGAATGAAAATAATAGGTTTATAATTTTTTTAATATAATAAATCGTTTACATATATTTTTATAGTTTTAAGTAAATAAACCGTGGGAAAACCCTCCAAGCAATCAAACAGATTCATGATATATTACAATCATCAGGAGGTAACTCACATGTCCCGCGGAAAGAGTATTCACGCTCTTGTCATCCTCATGTTCACCCAGTTTATATCGGGTGGGGTGACGAATACAAAAGGAATTGTGCTTGATCAGGTGGAACAGGATTTAGGACTTGATATGAGCCAGTTCGGACTTGTCGTTTTTATATTTCAATTAGGTTTTACACTTGCCAGTGTGCTGATCGGGTACTATACCGATAAAAAAGGGCTTCGCATTATGACAATCGTCGGTTCAATTATTATGGGACTTGGATTTCTAGGTACTGGCCTTGCCCCTAATATTACGTTCTTTTTAGGGTTTTATATGATCGTCGGCTTTGGCCTGGGTTCTTTAGGAGTTGCTTCTAACGCAATCGTGCCCGCTGCATATCCAAACCGCCAAAATCAGATGTTTAACTTAGCTATGGGCGTATATGGACTAGGTATGGTTGTCTTTCCTCAGTTCTTGAACTATCTTTTCCAATTTGCTTCCTGGCGTTATTTCTATATGGGAATTGCAGCAAGCCTTGTAGCCGTTATTATCTACATCACTTCCGTCCATTTCCCGTCTGGAAAGGCTGAGAAGATTGATTTGAAAGCCTTCATTCCTATGTTAAAAGATGCTCAATTCGTATTTCTTATGTTTTTCTTAATCTTTGAAGTTTCAGCGGAAGTCTCCTTTATGAACTTCTTTCCGAGTTACCTTAAATCTCTTGATTTAGGTGGGATTTCTACTGAAGCTAAAGAAGACATGGTAGCCACCATTCTATCGCTGTTCTCCGTATTTTTCATGGCAGGCAGACTCGCTATTGCTTACCTAACCAACTGGATCAATGAACGCATTATATTGATTACGTTCTCTGCAGGTTCTCTGCTTATGGTAGGAATAAGTTTCATGTTTGCTAATGATTTCCCTTATTTATTCTCGGGTGCAGGTTTGTTCTTCTCCACATTATTCCCTACTGCCACAGCTTTTGGTACACAGCTTTCCAAAAATGGCGGTTCTGCACTTGGTTTAATATATATTGCTTCCGGTATCGGCGGCGGTATTGCAGGTTATATTGTAGGCTTGGCCTCCGAAATGTTCGGCCAGGCGGGAGGATTCAGCATTGTGCTTATATTCTTGCTTCTCATGCTCATTACAACCTTATTCATGAATAGTAAGAAGTCTAGCCAATTAAAAGAATCGTAAAAATGATATAAAAAAGCATGGTCTCGCAAAGACCATGCTTTTTTATAAATTAGCTCTGTGAAATCTTCAAATATATTACAGTTAAGTTCCCGTTTCTGTAAGAATTGATTTCGATTTATTGGTTATGTGGGAGGTCCTGCGGGGGGATCGGCCCTGCACGACGCAGGGTCGATCAGCCCCCACCTCGTGTAGGTCCATAGGAAAGTGTTCAAATGTGGAATCACCCCGAAAGACACGACCAGCATTAGCCGACCATCAAAAGGACGGTGGTCTTCCCGTCCGTTGATGAACGGCTAATGTCTCGAGTGTCTGGGTGATGGAACAAGACGAGTTATTTCCCCACCAGCTCTCCACCAACTAACGTAACGGACCCTAGATAGCTTGAAATCGAGTCTCCCAACATCCGGACCAATGGCGGGAGACCACTCTGGTATGAAAAATTAACAATAACCTTTAATAGAACCTAGAAATTACAGATTTTAACGCACACATATGTTATAAATAGGTTAATTATTAAATTTCTTATAACATTTATTGTGGAATATTGTTCTGTCTTAAGTGCGTATCTTTGAGGAAAAAGGGAGGTTCATTATGCGTGTTTGGCTGCCGATCATCATGTTGGTCTTTTTAATAACAGCTGGCTGTAGTGAAGGAAATCAGACATCTGAAGGAAGTGATAAAGTGGGAGGAGATGATTTAGAGGGGGAATGGAGTGGTTCCATTCAAGTGCCTGACCAGCCCCTAAATATCATCGTGGAGTTTCGGGATGAGGAATCTCTGCAAGGTGAAATATCAATCCCTGCTCAGAATATAGAAGACTATCCCTTGGATCAAGTGAAATTAAACGGGAGAGAACTTACGTTTCAAATGTCCATTTCCGGTCAGTCACTTCGTTTCATTGGAGCGGTGGAAAAGGACGTAATCAAAGGAACATTTACTCAGTCCGGCCAGAATTTTAACTTTGAATTACAGAAACAGAAAGATTCTTCTTCCAGCGCAAGTAAGGAAGACTTTATGACGATTGAAACCATTACCGGCACCTTGTATGGATCTCTGCTTTTACCCGAAAAAGATTCAAAGCACCCGGTAGCCTTAATTATTCCTGGCTCGGGACCTACGGATCGTAATGGCAACAGTCCTGGCATTGAAGGGAAAAATAATAGTCTGAAACTTCTTGCGGAAGAACTTGCGGATAGAGGAGTAGCGAGTGTTCGTTACGACAAACGAGGAGCGGGTAAAAATGCTCAAGCCGTCACGAAGGAAGGGGATATACGCTTCGATCAGTTTGTAGATGATGCTAAGCAATGGATAGATAAACTCAATGAAGATGAGCGCTTTTCCGAAGTAGTTGTAATTGGTCACAGTCAAGGGTCCCTGGTGGGTATGATTGCAGCTGAATCAGGAATTACAGATGCTTTTGTATCCATCTCAGGAGCTGGACGAACGTTTGATCAATTGTTAGAAGCTCAGCTTTCTGAAAGTTTGCCGGATGATTTATATCAGGAAAGCCTCACGATCCTGGAGCGGTTAAGAGAAGGGGAAACCGTTAAAGAAGTGAGTGATCCTCTAATGAGTGTGTTCAATCCCTCTGTACAGCCTTTCTTACAATCGTGGATGGCCTATGACCCCGCTGAACAGATGAGAGAAACGGAAATCCCAACCCTTATTGTGAATGGAACAAACGACCTTCAAGTTACTAAAAAGGATGCTCAAATTTTAGCAGATGCTAATCCTGAGGCAGAGTTACTCCTTATCGAAGGTATGAATCATGTTCTGAAAAAGGCTCCCGAAGACCGGGAGGGGAATCTAAAGACATATGGAAATCCTGATTTACCTTTAGCAGAGGAATTAGTGCCAGGAATTATGGATTTTTTGACTCAGCATGGGGTAAAGTAGAAGAGTAAAAGGAGCCTTTCCGCGCATGGAAAGGCTCCTTTCATTATCTCCTGAGCTTTTGTAGCAGACGGAGAATTTCAATATATAGCCATACAAGTGTAACGATCAGCCCGAAAGCGCCGTACCATTCCATATGTTTAGGGGCACCGCGGTTTACGCCTTCTTCAATAAAATCAAAGTCTAGAACAAGGTTCAGCGCAGCAATGGCAACAATAAATAGACTAATACCAATACCGATCGGCCCGCTTGAATGAAGATAAGGAACCTCCATACCAAAGAAAATGTTCATGACAAAGTTAATGAGATAAACGACAAAAATGCCTAGAGTAGCGGATACAACCATCAGACGGAAGTTTTTCGTTACCTTAATTACTCGACTCGCGTATAGGAACAGCAGCACACCCATAACGGCGAGCGTCAAGGATGCCGCTTGAATAACGATGCCAGGGTAGCTGCTTTCGAAAAAGGCTGAAATGCCTCCAATAAAGAAGCCTTCGAGTGCAGCATAAATCGGAGCGGTTATGGGAGCTGCTTTAGGTATGAATGCCGTAATCAAAGCAAAAATTAAGCCGCCGATTGCACCGATCAGCATCATAGCTGTAACATCTGCTCCTAGCGAATACTGATACCAGGTGTATAGCGAAGTCCCTAAAAGAAAAATAAATAAGAGTGCAATTTTCGCAACCGTTCCGCCAAGCGTCATGGTTTCACCTTGGCTGCGACTTTGGAAAGTATCGTTTTTTAATACAGGGTTTCCTGTTCTCATGGTGTGGTGTCCCTCCTTTAAATAGCTTGTCATAGTAATATACTAGAGCGAAATGTATTTCATTACTGTAAGATTGTACCCTAACAGGATGAGATTACACGTAGAGACGCGCGTTGGAGATTTAGAAACTATTCAATGGGTGTACCATTTATAAAGTTTTTTCGGCCGTCCGATTTTCTGGTGACTGACCACTTGTTTTACTTTGCCTTCTTCTAATAGATGCATAAGATAGCGGTAAACGGTAGGGTAGGCAAGACCAACTTCTTTAGAAATACCATCTACTGAAATCGGGGATTTGTGTTCCTTCAGGAAACGGGCAACGGTTTGTAATGTCCCCTTACTGATCCCCTTCACCGTGAAAACGTCCTCTTCCTCATCCTGGACACTCTTCATATTCGCAATTTGAGCATGAAGACGAATCCGTGATATTAAATCTGGCGCCTTCACGGGTTTTAATGCGAAATCAGTTGCGCCTTCTTCAAGGAAGCGGTCGGCCACTTCCTGTCGTTCATCTACCGTCAGGACAAGGATCGGGATCTGCTGATTATGTTTGCGCAGCTCGCGGACGGTCTGCAAACCATCCATCTCGGGCATATGATAATCAACTAACACCACATCGAATGCGCCTTTCAGGAATTTCTCTATACCCTCTCTGCCATTCACTGCTGTATCGGATTCCCATTCTGCATGTTTACAGAATTCCGTCAGCATAAAGCGCAGGGATTCGTCATTATCAATGATCAGGATCTTCATCATTCACTCTCTCCTTCGGTATATGAATCCAGAATGTAGTGCCAATTCCATGTTCACTCTCAATGGACAAGTCGGCTTCATGTTCTTGGACTACATTTTTTACAAACGTCAAGCCGACCCCAGGGTGGGACTTGGTACTATATCCGGCATTCCAGATTTTCTCTATATTTTCTTCACTAATCCCGTGTCCATTATCTTTTACACCGATATAGACCCCGCCTTCCCCTACTTTTGAACAGATCGTTACGGTGGCGTCACTCAGACCTTCTACGGCATCACTTGCGTTATCAATTAAGTTCACAAGTGCTCGAGTCATTCGGATTTTATTAATGTAGATCTGAATATTCTCATCTGCCTGCAGATCAAAATCATAAATGGTGGCCGAATCCGAAAGTTTATTAGCTCGTACATATTCAATGAATGTCTTTAATGTACACCAATTTTTCTTTTCATGGTACAAGATTTCAGAAACCATGTCGCTGGTTGATTGAATAGAGGAAGAGATTTTATTGGTATAGCGGAGAATTTCAGGATCCTCTGTTTTCATTTGAATTAATGAATTTAACCCTTCCATTAAAGAGAGGGGGGTTTTCAGGTCATGCACAAGGTGCAGGGCTTCTCGACCAGACCGTGACTCCACCATTTCCAGGCGGGCAATGTCGAGGTCCTGGCGCATTTTCCATTTCTGTTCCGAGACCGTTAAATAAACAGCCAGAACAATAGCGTTAACGATAAATACGGCACTGAAAACCAGACTGTAAAATGACAGCGTCGTACCAAAGCCAAGTTGTTCAGCGATCGCCTTGACTTCTATCGAAATCGTGCCGCCTCCAAATCCAAAGGCACTTAAAAATAATACGGTATCGAGCCATTGAACTCCAAAGAGCAATTGCGCTAACACAAAGGATTTAAAAACAGGACGAAGCCTTCCTTTACCGAGCATATGCAGAAGCATAATGGACAATAACAGAATCAGGGCAGGGGCGCCGAAATGATAATTAATGGAGTTATACCCGTTAATGATCAGGTAACTTAGTGGAATAATGGATAAGGGAATGAGTACCTTAAGCCAGGGTTTTCCGTAATAGGCGCCGATCTCATCTCCTAGAAGCAAGGCTCCTATATAGTGCGGAAGGGCGCGAATGGTGTTTAATAGGACAAGAGCGAAAGCGGCCATCATCAACGTGCTTCCATCCGGTTCTTCTTTTAAGCTTCTCATTAAGCTGCCAAGCCCGGACACCTCTACGCTGAGCCATAAAGGCATCGATATCCCAAGTACGATCAGAAGGACTTTTATCCAGATACTTTTGGAGCGTAATAAAGCTTTATTCATCCTAATCATCCTAACGCCGAGCATTCTTTCTTTTCATTCTAATACAGGAAAAGAATTTTTTCGATTCTTTTTTACGTAAAAGCGTTACTATAACGTGATGATTTTTCCTATAAGAAATTATAGAATCAAATGAGAAAGCTTGTATAATGATAATAGAAACCATTACATCAAGTGAAGGTGCTGCTATTATGATCTTAATCTTAGATAATTATGATTCATTTACTTATAATCTTGTTCAATATTTTAAACAAATCGACAAAAACGTAAAAGTATATAGAAACGATCAAATATCCATTGAGGGTATCAAAAGTCTTAATCCCGACTTTATTGTTCTGTCTCCCGGCCCTGGGTCACCTGAAGAGACGGGGGTATGCCGGGACGTTCTCAAGCAGTTTCATCAGTCCAAACCTATTCTTG
Organism: Halobacillus sp. B29; assembly: GCF_052246755.1. Lineage (NCBI taxonomy): Bacteria > Bacillati > Bacillota > Bacilli > Caryophanales > Bacillaceae > Halobacillus > Halobacillus sp. B29. The sequence continues at coordinate 138,542 of NZ_JBQQCM010000005.1, read as the reverse complement.
GCATATGTTTGGGCCATCAATTAATCGTTCATTTCTTTGGGGGCACGGTGAGAGAGGGGGCCCGGCCCATGCACGGAAAAGTCACGAAAATCAATCATGACGGGAAGACCATTTTCCGGAACATTCCAGAGGCAGTCCAAGTCACGCGTTACCACTCCCTTCATACCCCGCCGGAGAATATTCCTCCTATGATGGAAGTTAGTGCTGCTTCGGAAGATGGTATAGTGATGTCTGTGAGGCATCGGACACTGCCTATAGAAGGTATTCAATTTCATCCTGAGTCCATCATGACAGATTACGGGTATCAGATGCTTGTTAATGCTTATCACTCCGCTGTTTCCAAAAGTAGTCCGGAATTGGAGGGAGCGCTTCAATGAAAGGGCCAACCTTATTATTCGAGTTTGATGATCGTTATGGAGACAAGAGCCCAAAAAGATTTGTTGACCCGGAGCGTGTTATTTCTGCTGAAACGGTCGAACAGGTGGAGCAAGCATTTCTTGAAGTTGAACAGGCGTTGCAGCAAGGCTTTTATGCCGCGGGGTTTGTTTCCTACGAAGCTGCACCTGCCTTTGACAAGGCTTTACAAGTTCATTCGAACTCGGAATGGCCGCTGGTCTGGTTTGGAATATTTCATGAACCTGTCTCTAGCGAAGCAAATGCCCATTCGGACTCGTTTCAAGTATCAGATTGGCTCATGGAAGGCGATTACAGCCAGTATAAAAAAGGGATAAGCGAGATAAAAAAGGCCATAAAGCAGGGAGAGACTTACCAGGTAAACTACACAACCAGGCTGAAGGCCGACTTCTCAGGAAATGAATTTGCATTTTATAGACAACTGTCTGCCGCGCAGAAATCTTCATACAGTGCTTATATTAATACGGGCACACACCAGCTATTATCCGCTTCACCTGAGTTATTTTTTCGTATCGATGATGGGACGATCACCACGAAGCCGATGAAAGGAACAGCCCCCCGGGGTAGGTTTCTTGCAGAAGATGAAAAACGGAAAGCTGATCTTCTTCGTTCAGAAAAAGAGCGATCTGAAAATCTGATGATAGTAGATTTACTTCGAAATGATCTCGGGAGGATTGCTTTACCCGGTTCCGTCCATGTACCTGAGCTCTTTGAAGTGGAGACTTATCCAACCGTCCATCAAATGACCTCCACGATAAAAGGACAACTAGATGATTCCTTCAGTATGTGGGAAGTCTTTCAAGCTTTATTCCCGTGTGGATCTATTACGGGCGCTCCTAAAGTTCGGACGATGGAATATATTCGAGAGTTAGAACGCAGTCCGCGTGAGGTGTATTGCGGAGCCATAGGGTATATGACCCCTGAAAAGGAAGCCGTTTTCAACGTTCCAATTCGTACAGTCATGTTGAATAATGGAACGGCAGCCTATGGAACAGGCGGGGGAGTAACATGGGAATCTACGTCTGAGGGAGAGTATGAGGAGATCCATACAAAGGCTAAACTTCTCACTGAAACTGTGCCTGAATTCCGGTTGTTAGAAACAATGAGGTTGGACGATGGAAGGATTTCTTTACTTCCTTATCACCTGAAACGTGTACAAAATTCCAGTGATTATTTTGGGTTTAAAGTTGACCAGGCCTTGCTGTTAAGGAAAATAGGTGAAATTACTTCCCTTTATCAAGAAGGGCTGCACAAGCTAAGAATGTTGGTGGATGAAGAAGGGAATCCTGAAATTGAGTGCAAAACATTAGATGAATTCCCGTCAGATTTAGCAGCCGAATTGGCCGAACAACCCGTAAATGAGCAAGACCCTTTTTTATTCCATAAAACGACTCACAGAAAAGTTTACGAAAAACATCAAAAGAAAAATAAAATGGTGTTGCTATGGAACCAAAAAGGTGAATTAACGGAGTTTATCATCGCTAATCTTGTGGTGAAATTTAATGGAGAATTTTACACGCCACCCATTTCCTGCGGCCTGCTTTCAGGTACTTACCGAAAACAATTAGTCGAAGAAGGAAAACTTAAGGAGCGGGTTCTGAGGAAAGAAGAGTTGGAAAAATACCAGGAAATATGGATGATTAATAGCGTTCGCGGGTGGGTTAGAGTCCATCTCATGGATTAGTCAGCACTTCGATGGAACAAAGGAGATGATAGAATGAAACATGTGGTTTTTTATGATGCTCAGTGTCCTTTTTGTTACCAGATTAAGAGAGTTTTCAGCAAGTTTGACTGGTTGGACCAAATTAAGTGGGTGTCTGTCCAAGCAATTGAGCAAAGTGGAAAGTATCCCTACTTAGAAGGCCGAAACACCCTGGATGAGATTCATATGCTGACGAAGGAGGGAGAAATCAAGAAAGGGTTCTTTACGATACGCAGATTGATGCTTGTATTGCCACCCGTTTCTTTAATTGGTCTTCTTCTTTATTTACCAGGTTTGCATCTTATCGGAACCCCTCTTTATCAATGGTTTTCAAGCCACCGATACCAATGGTTCGGACGCTATGAATACCCGAGATATTCCTAGTGAAACGCCCCCCTAGTCACGGGGGCGTTTTTTGTTCTGGCGTTTCCACATGCTTCTTGCCCCGAAAATAATAACGATAATGGCTATAATAAGCGCTGTCCAGCTCTCGTTGGCAATACCCTGATAAATTCCATTCCCGAGAAACAATAAACAAAGTAAAAGAAAAATCATGAGCGAGATCGTATTCATAGCTGTCCTCCTTAGCTTCCTGACTTAAAAATTAGTTATTTGCAGCGTGATGATAAGCAAAGAAACCATAGGCTGTCATATGCCCCACATATAGAAAAGTGAGCAGGAAGAAAGAAAAGGTAACTCCTTCTACTACGATTTCCACAGCCCAGACTATAATGATCAGGGCTGAGGTAACCATCCAGCCACCTGCGCGAGCGTGCACACTGATGGTATGCTGACGCTCATCAAGTTGTCTGTTTTTCTTCATAAACTTACGGTTAATCAAAATAACCGCTAGTGCAATGGATAACCCCACAACCAATCCTGTAAGTCCAATCATGTTATTCCAGAAGTCATTCAATGTTTTCATCTCCTTCAAAGATAAATAGATCTTCGATATGACAGTTAAAAATCTGGGCAAGCTTGTGGGCAAGGACTAGAGAAGGTTTATACTTTCCTTTTTCAAGAGATATCACCGTCTGTCTCGACACATTCAGGAGTTCTGAGAGTCGCTCCTGGGTCAATTGATGATCGATTCGCTGATCCCTGATGATATTTTTCATAGCTTCCTCCAAGTGTGATTTTGTAAAGTGAACTTAACGTTAAGTTTACTTTACTTTTGTGGGGAGCGTCAAGGTGAATGTGTGGTGAAAGTAAAAAAAATAAGCCGGAGCGGAGTCCTGGCTTATTTAAAACCTTTCTTAATCATGAACGATGAAACTTTTCCCTTCGTTTATCGTTTGTAGGGAGAATCCCCTGCACCTCGATAGAAAAAGGGGTGGGAGTTGAATGATGGACTTTTCAGTGCGAAGTAGGCGGAAGATAATTACTACATTTTCCATCATGAGCCAATGAGGGAAACTCCTCACTATGCCGTTTTCTTCATCGAACTTTCTTCTAGCAGTGTGGCTCAAATGATTAACCCCATTTTAAGCCACAGTTTTCCTGGAAGAATGAATTAAGTTCGCCTGTACAAGACGCCTTCTGACAGTTATTCCAATCCAGCTTGCCAGAAAGGCTTTGATTAATCCTACAGCGATAAAAGGATAGACACCGGCGGCAAGGGCTTGCGTCCAAGTGAGATCTAAAACAAATTTTAATTGGATCGTTCCAAACAAAAGGGTGACAATCATTCCGGCCGTATTGGCTATTAAAGCCATTGGTAAGTTGAATGAAGTTTTTTCTAAGATATACCCAGTGACAAATGCCGCAGCAATAAATCCAATGATATATCCTCCCGTAGGACCAGCCAGTACCTGAGCCCCGCCTTTAAAACCTGCGAATACAGGTAGTCCGGCTGCTCCTAAAGCAGCGTAACAAGTCATTGCTGCCGCTCCCTGACGGCTTCCTAAAATAGTAGCGGTTAATCCCACCGCCAACGTTTGACCGCTGATCGGAACTACTGGAAGAGGAATTTCTACTTGAGCCAGTATAGCTGTAATGGCTGCAAAAATGGCGCAGTTGATCATCATTCGAAGTCTTCTGCTCTCGGAGTTCAAATTAATCCCACCTTGTTAACTTATTTTATTTCAGGTTAACATAAATAGTTTGAAAGGGAATACATTTTTTTGGAAGAAATGAAAATTAACTTTTCATTTCTGAGGGAGCCCGTGATAGGGAAGAACCCTTTTTGAGGCACTGGCTATTAACGCATGTTCGAACAAAGAGAATTGGCACGATATAAAACAAAAAGAGAGCGTACAACATCTGTACGCTCTCTTAAATAGTCAGGCGAAAAAAACCGTACACCTGCTCTGTTACCTATTAAGATTTTTGAGAAGGTTCTGCTACTTTAACGAGCTGTTTACCAAGGTTAGCTCCTTCAAACAGACCAAAGAAAGCGTCAGGAATGTTTTCGAAGCCTTCGGTGATCGTTTCTTCGTAAGTGAGTTTTCCTTCGCTCAACCATTTGGATAATTGCTGGAAACCTTCGGAGAAGCGGTTTTGATAATCCCCTACAGTGAATCCTTTAATTAATACACTGGATTTAATTAAGTGCATTTGAATACGCGGTCCCTGGTCATTCGGGACGTTATAAGAAGAAATGGCACCACACTGGGCAATTCTTGCATACTTATTCAGAAGCGGATAGACGGCATCGGAGATATCTCCGCCTACGTTATCGAAATATACATCAATACCGTTCGGGCATTTCTCCTGAAGAGCTTCAGATACATTTTCAGTCTTGTAGTTGATGGTCGCGTCTACGCCTAGTTCTTCTTTTAAATAACTGGTTTTTTCGTCTGTGCCAGCAATACCAACAACGCGGCAGCCCATAATTTTACCGATTTGAACAACGGTGGAACCAACAGCGCCTGCTGCTCCGGAGACTAGAATCGTTTCTCCTTCTTTAGGTTGTCCGATGTCCATTAAGCCGAAATACGCGGTAAGGCCTGGCATGCCAAGAATACCTAGAGAAGTAGTGATCGGTCCGAGACTCGGATCAATTTTACGAAGGCCGTCTGCTTTTTGTACCGTATATTCTTTCCATGGAAGCATTCCAGTAATAATGTCGCCTTCACTTAATTGGTCAGCGTTGGATTGCACCACTTCTGCGACAGCACCGCCTTCAATAGGTTCGTTTAGTTGAAAAGGTGCAACATAGGATTTGGCGTCGCTCATTCGACCTCTCATGTAAGGGTCTACGGATACGTATAACATTTTCAGGAGTATTTCTCCTGAACCTGGTTCAGGCTGGTTATTTTCTACAACTTTAATATGTTCATGCGTAGGTGCAGCTTTTGGTCTTTCTACTAAATGTATTTCACGATTCATTTGATAAAACTCCTTTCCTCGATCTCAACCTATATTGTATCGCGTAAGGTTCATAAAATGAAAATAATGTGATTGTTATTCCCATACCTGGCTCAGATAAGGTAGGATGATAGGGGAACAGTGTAGAAGTAAAATCTTAGGAGGATTTATGGAGCAGAAGCAAAATCTATATGAAAAAGTCAAATTTGTAATAGGAGATAATTTTATAACCATAGAAGAAACGGGTCACTTAACAGACCAGGAACTTTGTCAGTTAACGGATCTCTTAGTTACAGATAAAGATATTCAGCAGGTGGACAACCTAACGATTCTAGTGAACAGCGATCGATCAACAGAAGTCGAGAAGTATCTAAATTCCTGCCAATTCCAAATTCATGATGAGAAAACCTTTGTCCGATTTGACCTCAGCAAAGTGGTGAAGGAATCGTTGGTTTTTACTATGAAATCGCTGAGAGATATTCCTGTGGAACACTTTAAGGACGTATGGAAAAGATCTATGGAAGGATCTTTAAACGCTTCGTCATATTTAAGTATGGACGAACAAATAGGAAGCGTAAGAAAGGAATTGGGTTCTTCTTACATAGATACGTGCAATGTGGCTTATGAAAACAAGGAAGCCATTGGTGTGGTAATGCCTCACATTGAGCCCGGAACAGAAGATGAAGGTCGGATGTTTTATTTTGGGCTGGTTCCGGAAGCTCGAGGTCAAGGGAAAGGCTCGATTCTTTATAGACAGGGATTGTATATGTTGAAAGAAGAATTTGGAGCGTTATATAGTGTAGGAGCTACAAGTGTAAACAACCATCCTATGCTTTCCGTACTTCAACGGAACGGCTGTGAGGTTACAGAAACCATTAAATTATTTAAAAGGTCGAATAGAGGGGGATTCGATGATTCTTCACACCACTATTAAAGGGACAGGGGAGCCAATAATATTTCTTCATAGCAGGCTGGAAACAGGGGTTACAGATTTTGAATACCAATGTGACCAGTTGTGTGATCAGTTTCAGGTGATCCTTCCTGACTTAAGGGGACACGGCAATTCTTTCAGTGATGAATTTAACCATTTCTTTGAGAATACAGCTCAGGATCTTGCTGAAACGATGGAACAGTTACAAGTGAAGGAAGCTCACATTATCGGCAGTGATTTAGGAGCATTTGCCGGGATTTTATTGGCCCGAAATCACCCTCAGAGAGTAAAGAGTTTAACGGTTTCGGGTATTTATCCCAAAAAACCTGCCCGTTGGAACCAGCTGCATAGAAAAGAGACCGAGAAACAAAGGCGTCTGCTTCGAGATAAGACTCAGATAGATTATTACAACCTCCTTCATAATACAAACTGGAGAGAATTTATTTACCTGGCTAGAAACCCGGACTGGTATCCGTTTTATTTATCCGAAGGTTTAGCTGACCTGAGGGTACCTGTGCTTTTCATAGCGGGGGAGTCCGTTCAGTATGAAGCATCTGGCGTTTACATTTACGGAGCTTGTCCTTATATTCATAAAGCGGTACTTCCTTTTGCCGGCCACTCTGTTCATAAAGATCAACCAGTTATTTATAACCATATTCTCCTGCAGTTTCTTCGAAAAATAACAACATAAAACAGCCCTCTTCATGCAATAAAGAGGGCTGTTCCTTATCGTTCTATGCTTTGAAGTTCTGCTGCTTCTTCTTTTGTAAAAGCACGTGACCTTGATAAGAATCTTTTTCCTTCTACGCCTTCTAAAGAAAACATTCCTCCGCGCCCATCTACTACATCAATAATCAATTGAGTATGCTTCCAGTATTCATACTGCTTTTTGTTTATATAAAAGGGGGAAGAACCAATTTCACCTAATAGAAGATCCTGCTTGCCTATCATTAAGTCACCATCTGGATAACACATTGGCGAACTTCCGTCACAACACCCTCCGGACTGATGAAACATCAAAGGTCCATGCTTATCTTTCAGCTTGTCAATCAGTTCGAGGGCGGCATCAGTGGCAGTCACACGTTCGACCATCTATTGTCACCTCCTCACTTAAGGTTAATAGAATCCTAGTTTCTGAGGACTGTAGCTGACGAGCATGTTTTTGGTCTGTTGATAGTGGCTTAACATCATTTTATGGTTCTCACGCCCAACACCAGACATTTTGTATCCGCCAAAGGCTGCATGGGCAGGGTAAGTATGATAACAATTGGTCCAGACTCTACCGGCTTCAATTCCCCGTCCGAAACGATAGGCCGTATTCATATCCCGCGTCCATATTCCGGCTCCCAGACCATACAGTGTATCGTTTGCAATGGACATGGCTTCTTCTTTGTCTTTAAAGGTGGTAACAGAAAGAACAGGTCCAAAGATCTCTTCCTGAAAGACACGCATGTCGTTGGTTCCTTTAAACATGGTAGGCTTCACATAATAACCATCTTTAAAATCGCCGTCCAGCTGGTTCCTTTCGCCGCCTACAAGGCATTCTGCACCTTCCTCTTTGCCAATTTGCAGGTAAGATAAGATCTTATCCAGCTGTTCAGAGGAAGCCTGAGCTCCCATCATAACTTCAGGATCCAGTGGATTACCTGTTTTGATGGCTTTCACACGTTCAATAGCACGGTCCATAAACTGGTCATATATCGATTCCTGTATAAGAGCTCTTGATGGACATGTACAGACCTCACCCTGGTTTAACGCGAACATGACCATGCCTTCAATCGTTTTATCTAAAAAGTCATCATCTTCACGCATCACATCCTCAAAGAAAATATTTGGTGATTTCCCTCCAAGTTCTAACGTGACAGGGATGATGTTCTGGGAAGCATACTGCATGATCATTCGTCCGGTTGTGGTTTCACCAGTAAAAGCTACTTTATTAATGCGTGGATTCTGAGCAAGAGGCTTACCTGCTTCAAGCCCGAATCCATTTACTATGTTTAATACACCGGAAGGAAGGAGGTCTTCAATCAATTCGATTAAGTACAAAATCGATGCCGGAGTCTGTTCGGCTGGTTTTAGTACAATCGCATTTCCTGCTGCAAGAGCCGGTGCAACCTTCCATGTTGCCATTAAAATTGGGAAGTTCCACGGAATAATCTGACCTACGACTCCCAAGGGCTCATGGAAATGATAAGCAATGGTATCTTGATCAATTTCGCCAATTGACCCTTCCTGAGCACGAATAACAGATGCGAAATAGCGAAAATGATCCACAGCTAAAGGGATATCTGCATTTAAAGTTTCCCGTACCGCTTTTCCATTTTCCCAAGTTTCAGCTACTGCCAATTTTTCTAAGTTCTCTTCCATCCTGTCTGCGATCCTGTTAAGGATCAGCGATCGTTCGGTCACGGAGGTTTTTCCCCAGGCGTCTTTTGCCTGATGGGCAGCTTCAACAGCCAATTCCACATCTTCTTCTGTAGAACGGGCTACCTGACAGAAATTCTGACCTGTGACAGGTGTCACGTTTTCAAAGTATTCCCCGTTTACTGGGGGCGTCCATTTACCACCAATGAAGTTATCGTAACGCTCTTTGTATTGGACAATCGATCCTTCCGTATTCGGAAATGCATAGACCATTCTTATTCCTCCTCAGTGCATAATAAAGTGTAAACGCTTACAAAAAACTTTATGTAAAGAGTAGACACTTATCTTGAAACTAGCATGTTATCAGAATTTTGTCAATTATTAGAAGAATAGAGGGATATAAACGTTTTGGTGCCTGCTTGCTCCTTTTTGTTATAATAGAATCAACTTATCAATAAAGGGGAACAGGTGAATGACAACAACGAATCGAATTATGGTTGTGGACGGGATGGCTTTGTTATTCCGTGCTTTCTATGCTACAGCCATGAGCAATTATTATATGATTAATAGTAAGGGGACACCAACCAATGCCGTTTATGGCATGGTCAAGCACCTTTTTACAGCTATAGAAACCTATCAGCCTACGCATGTTGTGTGCTGCTGGGATATGGGAAGTCAGACATTCCGCAATGATTTATTTCCGGATTATAAAGCTAACCGCGGGGCCCCGCCAGAGGAATTAATTCCACAGTTTGATTTGGCTAAAGAGGTGGTCGAATCTCTTAATATACCAAATGTGGGGCAGGTTGGTTATGAGGCAGATGATTGTATGGGAACATTAAGCCGCCTTTATAGTGAGCATTCTCAAGTGTTTCTGCTTACAGGTGACCAGGACCTGCTTCAATTATTGCAACCTAATGTTCACGTGGTTCTATTGAAGAAAGGGTACGGTAATTATGCTGAATACCATCAAGACTCCTTTTATGAGGAAAAAGGGATCACACCCTCTCAAATGGTAGATTTAAAAGCTTTAATGGGAGACAGCAGTGATAACTATCCTGGAGTTAAAGGCATCGGTGAAAAGACGGCTCTCAAACTTCTAATGGAGCACCAGACTATTGAAGGGATTCTTGAAAACTTAGATAAACTGACAAAGGGGCAGCGTACCAAGATTGAGCAGGATTTAGAAATGCTTCACTTATCCAGGCAGCTTGCCAGAATTAATTGTGAAGCAGATGTTAACTGTTCTCTGGAGGACGCCCTATTCTATATTGATGATGAAAAAATGGAAGCTAAATTTAATGAACTGGAGTTCCGGAATTGGAAAAAGAATTTAGTTCGTATATAAAAGTCAGGAGCAGCTGCTCCTGACTTTTTTTATAACAAATCTTTTTTTTGCGTAAACCTGAAGTTGTTGGCTTCTTTAAAGCACGTCGCCGATTTCTTATACAACCGTTTTTGATAAAAAATATCCCCAAGCATTTCCAAATAGTTTTTATAATCTTCGTATTCGTTTAGCTCTCGCATGCTTGGTACGATTTCATTCTCAAGTTTGTCAATGAATTCGTCGTCATGAGTTGTCTGATTAATGGTGTGACGCAGTACGAAAAATTTATGCATAAAAAATATACTATCAAAGTCGATTGCTTCTTGCTCACCTAAATGGATATAGTCCCACATAGCCTTCATGTCGTTGCAGTAATAACTTGTAGAGGCGAGAAGATAGAGGGTGCTAATTTCAAAATATTTTTCGGACGTTTCAATATCCTGTGCCTTTTGTAAATAATGTAAGGCTTCTTGATATTTTTCTTGATTGGCGTAGATATAACCTAGATTATGAAATATTCTTCTTTTTTCCAACTGGGGAAGGTGATATTTAGCAAACTTGAGTAATTTAAGGAAATATTCCTCTGCTACGGAATGAATGTTCAAGTATCTGTAGTTCAAAGCAACGATCATGAACGTGTCAATTAGCCTAGAATAATTAAGATTATTTTTATACCCTTCTATAGCTTTCTCTCCGTAATAAATGGACTCAATAGACGAACGAGTTTTTAAATAGGCAAGCGAAAGGTGAAAGTAGATCTCAAATTCACTAATGGGTAGTTTTTCCATGCGTTCGTTAGCCTGCAAAAAATGTTGTAGGCCTTCCTTTACCTCATCGAGCATTAAGTGATTAATTCCCAATGTTTTATGGTAGAAGAATTGGAACTCTAGCGTAGAATCAGGAAAAATGTCCGCCAATTCTTTGAGTAAACTTTTGCTAAGCAGTTGATCTTCTTTAGTAAGAATGTGACGAGCTTGAAAGATTTTATATAAATGTACTAATTCAACGTTAAGATTATCTTCAAGAGCCAGCTCACACTTTCTTTTCAAATCATCCATTAATGCCAAGTCTCTTAATTGAGCAGCTTCATGCCACTCCAGAAGATCCTGGTAAATCTTTTCATCAAAATCCTGATTAATATCGTTCAGCTTTATATTTAAACGTTCTCCAAGGAGTCTGTATATTTCTTCGCTGGCATTTATAGTATTATGTTCAATTTTACTCAGGTAAGAGACCGAACATATCCCGGTCGCCAGATCTTCCAGGGTCATATTATTGAACTTACGATGTTGTTTAATTAATGAACCTTTCACTGTGCACAACTCCTTTAAAGCGCATAAGTATGTATATTATATCAAATCACGCTGCTCCTTCGTGTTTTTCTCTATTTTTTCTCGGTTCTTTCCAAAATAAAAGAAAACAAAAAAGCCACCTCCAGGCGGAGATGGCTTTTATAATCTAATTATAGGGAGCGTAGAGCTTCTTCAATTTGAGTGTCGCCTGAGATCATTTCAAACGTTTTATGGAAAACGCTTTGCTCTTGGAGAGCGGCAATCATGGTTTTGGCCACATCTGCGCGAGGAATGGAACCTTGTTCGACCGTCTCGCCTACTTTAATTTTGCTGGTTCCTTCTTCATGCGTTAGTCCGCCTGGACGAACAATTGTAAAGTCAAGCTCTGTGGACTTCAAGTAATCGTCCGCTTCGCCCTTCATTTGTAAATAATGCTTCAATTCTTCCGGGCCGCGCTCAGGATCTCCGGCAGCCATGGAGCTCAGCATAATGAATTTCTTAATGCCTAAGTTCTCTGTGTGTTTGATCAAGTTAATAGCACCGTCGCGGTCAACCGCTTCAGTTTGATCGGCTCCTGTACTTGCTCCGGAACCTGCTGCGAAGATAACAGCATCTTTACCTTTAATCGCGTGACCCACATCCTTAGTTAGATCCGCTAATACTGGAGTTCCTCCAAGTTCTTCAATCTTGGCCTTCTGTTCTTCCTTACGTACCAAACCAAATGGCTCATGACCATCTTCTTTTAAATATTGAATAAGTAAACGGCCTGTATGTCCGTTTGCTCCTGCTACTAGTACTTGCATGCTAAAACGACTCCTTCCGATAGATATGTTGTCCACTCCTTATGTAGCCTTTTTTTCGGAGCTTAAAACATACGAACAGGTCAAAAGGAGGGTGAATTATGGAAAGCATAGCTCTTGATAGTTACAACGAGCGCAGACCCGGGGGTCCTCCTGCATGGGAAAATTCTCGATCGGAAGAGGCTTGTTTTTAGAGGAATCTTCCAGATAAGCTTTCATTTGCTCCATACTGATTTGATATAGATGCTGGACATTGATTAAATCCTGTTCTTTTAGTTGGTATTCAATATGGGTCCCTTCCAGTAAGTATTCATTACGGATAACGATATCCTCGATGGACGGGATGTCATATTTCTCTTTGAGATACAAGGCGTAAAGAGCGAGCTGGTTTCGATCTTCATCGGAAGCTTTACCGGTTTTCCAGTCCACAATGATCCATTGATCTTTTTGTAAGTCTTTATAGACAAGATCCATCACAATAAATATCTTAACTCCATTGGCTTTCATAAAACGGAAATCCTCTGACTCGATAAAACGCATGTGCTTTTTATTTAAAACGTCTTGAAAAGAACGGCTGGAGTAAAAATTCTTAACCGTAGCCTGAAGACGGTTCGTTATCTTCTTAACTTTAGCCTCGGGAAGCTTATTGAATTGGCTATAATAGATCTCGTGAAGCATCGTGAAGTGTTTGGGGCGGTTCATCCATAAATGCTCTTTCCGAGTGGATTCAATAAAACCGCGATTTAAATGCCTCCTTATTTCCTCGGTGAGGGCTTGTTCATCTGGGATGTGCTGATTTTTAAGAACTTGCTGAATGGTTTGATAGATCAGGTCGTGAACGACACTCCCAAAATGCATCTCCAGATTGGTGATCTTCTTCAAACGATAGGTTTGTCGTGCAAGAGAGTCAGCATCTTTCAGCCAGCCATTATGTGAAAAATAGTAATCATAAGCATATTTACGAACACACGTCAGCATTGTCTTGTGACGCGAAAGGGACCAGGACAATTCGGGGTAGGGCTTGATTTCAAACATAGAAAACCTCCAACTGCATATGTACCATTTATTATAATTGATCTTCCAGAATATTAGAATCAATAGGGAGTTCGGAGTCACTTGCTTGGAATTCCTGCAAGTTGATTCTCCATTGAATAACGAGTATACCTTCATCTTCGAGTGCCATTCGCTGATTCTCTGCACCTTCCTCATTTTGAATGGCAATTTTTCCTTGGGCATTAATTACCCTGTGCCACGGCAGTTCGTGTTTTTGGCTCATGGAGTGAAGGAGCCTGGATACTTGTCTTGCTGCACGAGGGTTGCCGGCTAGCCGCGCTATCTGCCCGTAGGTCATCACCTTTCCTTCAGGTATCAGCTTAATAATCCTCAGGACGTTCTGGGTAAAGGTTTGCATAGGTTCATCCCTCCTTATGTTATTAATTTTACAGTAAAAAAATAAGGTATGAATAGATTCTGGAAAAAAGGATTTGTTACAATTTAAATAAGATTACGAGAGGGGATAATTAAGTATGAGTATACCAAGAGTATTGTCCATTGCAGGTTCTGCGTCACAAGGAAGTGCGGGAATCCAGGCTGACCTAAAGACATTTGAAGAGTTTGATGTGTATGGAATGAGCGCCATTACAGCCATAGTGGCTAATAATAAAACAACTAATCAAGGGATTTTTACCCAGTCTTTAGAAGCGATTGAAGCGCAGGTGTATGCGTCTCTTGAACATGTAGGGGTAGACGCTCTTAAAACAGGGATGTTGTTTACCGAAGATATTATTAAGCGTTCGGCTGAACTGATTCGTTACTCTGAAGTCAGAAATATAGTCGTTGATCCTGTCATGGTAGGTAAAATGGGGTCGCAACTGTTAAAAGATGAAGCTATTGATACGCTGGTGAAGGAACTGCTGCCAATGGCTACCATTATCACCCCGAACTTGCAGGAGGCAGCCCGGATATTAGATGCCCCTGTGCCGGAAAGCCCTGAGGATATGAAGGCATTGGCGCGTGATCTGCAAAGTCTTGGGCCGGATTATGTCCTTGTTAAAGGCGGTGCTTTAAAAGACTATCCTGCTGTTGATATTTTGTTTGACGGGACAAGTATGGTAGAGCTTGAATCAGAGCGTGTAAAGACCGTTCATACAAGTGGAGCAGGCTGTACCTATTCCGCCGCCATTGCAGCAGAACTTGCAAAAGGAAAAACAGTAGAAGAAGCCGTTCGGAAAGCGAAGTCATTTGTAACAAGCGCCATCGTCTATGCCTTGTCGTTTGATCGAGGAATTGGTTCTGCTTATCATGCTGCTCACCGAACAAAGAATTAGGATCATATAATCCTTTACAAACATTTAAGTATTAGATGTTTAAAGAGGGGGGAGAAAGTTGAAAATCTCTACTCATTTATTCTTATTTGGTTCAGGGCCGCCCTTTACACCGAACCTGGGAGAAAAATTTAAAAGGTTAGCAGAGGGCAGCAAAATTGCTGTCCTTTATATCGAGCGGGAGGGGTCTGAAGACTACCTTCCCCTTTACACCGATTGTTTAAGTCTCTCCGATTCTGAAATTTATTATCTGCCTTTAAGAAACGAATATTCTTCAGAGGATTTAGCCGCTCTCAAAGAGTCAGATGCAGTTATCATAGGGGGAGGAGACACTGTTTTATACAGGAGATTTATTGTAGAAACGTCGGTTGGGGAAGTAGTAAGAAATTTGTTTGAAGAGGGGAAACCTTTAGCAGGATTCTCAGCGGGAGCACTGATCTCACCAGAAGAATGTGTTATTTCTCCTAACGATAACGATCAAGAAGTCCAGCTCTTCGAAAAAGGTTTAGGTATTCTCTCTGATGTAGTGATTTCAGCTCATTATCTTGAATGGGAAGAGGAAGTAAATCTCAAAGCGGCTGTGCAGAAGACTGATGTAGCCAAAGGATATGGAATTGCAGAAAACTCAGGAGTTTATTTGAAAAATGGAAGCCTTAACGATATAGAAGGCTATATTCATATAGAAAGCCACTACTAAAGGTTAGGTAAACTTTTCCACCTCAGGTCATCCAATTTATGGATGACCTGAGGTGGAAGTTAAAGGATATAATGGGGACTATGAGGGAGGAGAAGAATGAAAAAACATAGATTTCGTCATTCTTTTAGAAAAGATAAGTCCGAGGTATTTATAAGTGTTGGCTTCCTGCTTCTGCTTGGAATAACCATAATATTTGGCGTATTTTTCTTTGGCATGGTCGGTCTATTTCAACTGATGGGAGTTTCGTATGAATCTGTCTCGTCACTGATCTTGTTTGGAGTGCTTATTTTTATTCTGGGATTGCTCTTTGAAGCGGCAGCCAAAATCGTTAAAATGATCAGCTTATATAGTAAACCTTCTCCTTCTGTATTTTTGATTTGGCGTATTTTTATTGATTTATTATTTACCTGGCTGACGATTTACACAGTAGATGAACTTGTCTCTCAAGTGACAATGGTGTTGTGGTCAGAATGGTTTTTTACCTTCCTTCTAGTTACTGCCGATTATGTGTTTGATGAAAAGAAACAAACTAAAAAACTCGCCTGAGTTTGAGTCAAGGCGAGTTTTTTTACGAAGATTTCAAGTTATTTAGAAACCCTGTCATACTTATCAATTTGTTTTTTTTGCTCAGCATCCCAGCGATTTTCCGGGTGCTCTTTACATTCTACTGTACATGCCGCGTGATGCTTTTCTTCACAGTCCTCGCAACAAACGTATTGTCTATTACACACAGGGTTACTGCAATTGATCATGCGGTCTTCTTGTTTACCGCAGTGTTCACACTCTGCGACAACTTTTTCCTCTATCTGATTAATAGGTACAGAGATACGTTCGTCAAACACGTACATTTTACCATCAAAAAGCTGACCCTTTACTTCAGGATCCTTGCTGTACGTATTAATTCCACCTTCTAGTTGATAGACATCCTCTACACCATTCTTCTTCAATATTCCAGTCAGCTTTTCACAGCGAATTCCACCTGTGCAGTAGGTGATCACTCGCTTATCTTTCCACTGATCTGCGTTTTCAGCAATCCATTCTGGAAACTCGCGAGAGTGGTTCACTTCTGGACGGATCGCGTTACGGAAATGACCGATACGGTATTCATATTCATTACGACCATCAATAACCACCGTGTCATCTTCTTGAAGAAGCTCATAGAATTCTTTTGGTTTTACGTGTTTTCCACCGAATTCTTTTGGATCAATATCATCATTTTCAATGCTCCAGTTTACAAGTTCTGGTTTCACACGGCAATGCATCTTCTTAAAGGCATGGCCCTCATGTTCATCCATCTTAAACTGGATATCTGCAAAACGTTCATCTGAGCGGACGTAGTCCATATATTGCTCAACTTGCTCCACAGTGCCGGAAACGGTTCCGTTTATTCCTTCTGGAGCTACAATAATTCGTCCTTTAAGACCAAGGTCTTTACAGAACTTCAGGTGGTTTTGACAGTATTCTTCATAATCAGGAAGGTCGACATACTTATAATACAGCAGAACTCGATAATCTTTTGAGCTCATAAGTGATTCCTCCTATATTGGATCTATATATATCAGTTATTAGCATAAATGTCCATACTCAATCATATTCGATTCGATCTTAAATTTCAAATGTCAATTTCTTGAACGGGTGTAAACTTCTTAATTCTAACAGAATAGACCATCAGGACAACGTTTGAAGCAAGCATGAGCACGATTAGAATACCAAACGGGAGGCTGAAATCCTGAGCAGTATAAGGCTGACGATTCAGCTCAAGCAAAATACCAGCCAGCACGGATCCAGTTGCGCTGCCTATAAAATGGACCTGCTGCTTTAATCCTATCCCTGCACCAATTTGCTCACTTGGTAATATTCGGGATACCTCGTTTGTGGAACTGGAAGATAAACTTGAAAAGCCAAAACTAGTAAACATATAAGCCAGCATAATCATATAAGGGCTCATTCTTGCTAGCAAGAAAAAGACAAGAGCGGAGATTAGTAAAAGCCCGTGCGCCAGGAAGAGTACTTTAATGTTTCCGTATGCATCAATGAGCCGGCCAACATAAATAGCGGCCACCGCAGAAAGCATCGCTCCTGGAAAGATAATCAGCCCAATAGCAGCTGCTCCCCGATCATATACTTGTTCAAGCATGATAGGCATTAAGAATAATACAGCGAAATGGAGGGTGAATCCGATATAACTCATAAAAACAATGCGGCGGTAATGTCTATTCATGACTAACGCAGGCTGTATAAAAGGCGTGGATGCTCTGTTGATCCTCCACCAGAGCAGGGCAGCAGAAAGCAAACCGCCCAAAAGATACAGACTGTTAAAGGTAGATATATATATTAGAAACAAGGTGGCGCTGATTCCAGAAAGCAAAGCCCCCAACACATCAAAACTAGTTTTCGTAGAAGTTTCTAACGGCATATATTTATAGAGAACAGGGATGACGAAAACGACTAAAATAGTGACGATAAATAAAAAATTCCAGTTTAAATAATCTGTAATAAAACCTCCCGCGACAGGACCAAGACCAAACCCTAATGAAGTAGCGGAAGCAATTAGAGCATAAGCACTTCCACGGCGCGACATCGGAATATATCTTCCGGCGAACACCATCGATAACCCGGGGATAGCTGCTGCGCCAGAGGCCTGGAAAAGTCTCGCAATTAACAGCCAGAGATAGGAGTCAGCAAAGAAGCCAAGAATGGAGGATAAACCGAAGATTAAAATGCCGATGGTCAGAAGCTTTCGTATGGGAAGGTAATCAGAAAGACGAGTGAATGTAATCGTAAAAATCGCAAGGACAATTGAATATCCGGATACAATCCAGGCCCCTTCTGAAGGTTGTAAAGAGAAGTCTCTAAGGATATTGGGTAATGCGATATTAAACATAGTGGTATTCATAACGACTATCAGGATAGAAGCACTCAAAATGAGCACCGTACGGAAGTGTTTATTTGAAGGGCGGGGGTTCTCATTCATTCTTTGTCCCTTCCTTTCTCGTAAAATATTTAGACACTCGAAATACTATACCATAACATCCTTTAATAGGAAACATAGAGAAGCCGGTTTGAAAATATAAAAATAAAAAGACCGCCTTGAACTTCTAAGACGGTCTTAGTTTTATCTAATAGTGGCTCCTAATACGGATTCAAAATGTCCAAGAGCCCATTCGTGACCAGGTTGATTAAAACTGGCTACAGCATCTTTATGAATTGTAAGATTATAGCCAAGGTTGTAAGCATCAACAGCTGTGTGGAGAACACAGATGTCGGTACAGACCCCTGATAAATGTACATCTGTAATTCCTCTTTCACGCAGTTTTATATCAAGATCTGTTCCTGCGAAAGCACTATACCTGGTTTTATCCATATAGTAGAGGCTGGGTTTGAACTGACTTCTTTCATACAAATGATGGAGCTCTCCGTATAATCGTCTGCCTTCAGTACCGCGAATATTATGAGGTGGGAAAAGCTTTGTTTCTGGATGGTATGGATCATTATCTTCGTGAAGATCCACCGCGAGTACCGTAAAATCATCATTGGATAAGAATTCTTCACACAATTTAGTGAGGCTTCCTTCAATCTTCTGCCCAGGTTCCCCGCAGGTTAACGCCCCTTCAGGAGCTACAAAGTCATTCGTATAATCAATAACGAGCAAGGCTTGTTTCATCCAATCCCTCCTAATATGTCTATACACATATATTAACAGACAGAAATGCTTTCCACATTAAATATAGCCCTGTTAAAAGGGGCTGCTGATTTTTTCGAAAGTAGTTTATTGAGCTATAGGGCCGGATTGTGGAAGACTCAGTTTCGAGATATTTGTATGAGAAGAAAGGTCCTGCGGGGGATGATTCGCTTTCCGCGGCCCTGCACGACGCAGGGGCGTTCAACGTTGCCACAGGACGTGGCGGTCTTAGTCGAACATCCCTTGTGGTGAGCTTCCTCAAGCTTCGCCTTCCGGGATCTCACCGATCATGTTCATCCCGCAGGAGTCTTCGCCGTTCCCTTCCGCCCCATTGCGATCATTGAAAGCTCGAAATCATTTACGTAAATGCCTGCATATGAGGGAGATTATCCTATGTGATCGACGCTGAATACTGAGTCTCTCCAGGGTATAAACGCTGCTATAGAAGCATTTAAGACGATTTATGGTTCCCACTTTTTTCTACTGGCCGGGTCCGTTCACAATATTATAGTGGGGTTAGTGGGGAAATGGCGAGACTCCCGTGGGAGAAGGATCTAGGTGAGAACCCACAAGGAGTGAAACGACTGAGGAGGCTCACCAGTTCCCCCACAGGAAAGCGAGTTATTTCCCCACCAACCCTTATCCATCTATCGTAACGGACCCATTTATCTTGAAACTGAGTCTTCAAGTATCGGGAGCTTTTCTATAAGATTTACAGGAAGATTTAACAGAACTTAAAGGATAAGGAAGAGGAGACTCATCTAATAAGAGGCAGCCTGAGTTACTGACTTTGGATGTCTTTGTTTTGTAAGCAGTAAAAGAACTCCGCAAGAAATCAAGAGACTGCTTGTGACGAAAAACACAGCTGAAAACCCGAATGCTCCCGACAAAAGACCACCCATAGCAGGACCGATAATGTTCCCTAAAAAACGAAGGCTTGTATTATATCCAAGTACCTCCCCCTGCATAGCAAGAGGGGCTTCCTGACGTATATATGCTGTTCGGACAGGGATAATTCCTCCAATGGATATCCCTAACAAAAATCGTAATATTACTAGCTGCCATATATTTGTGACAAACGCAGCGGGAAGGTACACGATTCCTGCCATAAAAAGAAGGAAGGTTAATATTTTAATATAACCTTTGCGATCTGATATTCTTCCCCATCGTTTGGCCATCAACAGGTTACCTAATCCGGCAGCCGAAAAGGCAATGCCAGAGAATAGAGCTAAATTTTCAGGACCATGTAAATTTCCTACAAATAGTGAGAGGATCGGCTGAATACTGAAATGGGCTACCTGAACAAATAAAGAAATAACCATAACAATTAGAAGTACAGGGTGTTTCATAATGTGAGAAAGTACTTCTTTTGAATTATAGCTGGTTTTCTCGTTTACTCCTTCTCTTTCCACCCGTTCCTCTGAAATACCAAAGAAAACGATTACGGCGGATAGAGCTACCGTTATCGATACCAGTTGGAATGTAGTGGCGTATCCGATATGGTCAGCAATCCACCCTCCAAGCATAGGCCCAAGCAAGCTGCCTGTTATGCTTCCTGTCTGAAGAGTTCCAAGAACTTGTCCTGCTGTTTCTTTTGGGGTCTGAGTTGAAATAAGCGCTTGAGACATAGGGATGAATCCTGTAAAAACCCCCATAAACAACCTCAGTAAGAATAATTGCCACACAGTTGATACAAAACCCATAAGCAGCACAGAGAAGGCTAGACCAACAGCAGACATAATCAAAATATTCTTTCTGCCGTATCGATCACCAATGCGACCCCAGATCGGAGAAAAAATAAAAGCCGTCACAAAGGTGATTCCAAAAATCCAGCCGGACCATGTTTGAACAAATGAATCTGAAAAATCACCTAATTGATCAATATATAAAGACAAAAAGGGTAAAACCATTGTGATACTTCCGGCAATAAAAAAATTGGCAAACCACATAATCCATAAATTTTTTTGTGTTTGATGTTTTGTCCCAAGGATAGAGATCACTTCTTCCAAAAAAATAAATATTTCGACACTCTAAATATATACCACGAATTTCTGCTATATAAAAGGAAATTTACTCTATACATTAAGAATTAGTAATATCCTATTAAAAAAGGTTACGTCACCAGGTTTTGGAAAGATGAAAGAGTGATAGATGACTACTATGAATGTTTTGTTAACGGTTGCAAAACTTGTATATACAAATTATAATTATAAGTAATTGATGTATATACAAGTTTGCGATCTGGAGGAAGATTCACGTTCATGAAGCTTTTTGGAAATAAAAAAGGGGAGGTTAACTTAGCGGCACCCAAGATGGAAAAGTTGTAGCTCTGAGAGAAGTGCCGACTCCTGTGTTCTCCCAAAAGTTGAGGAGAGAAGTCATGGCCATCGAATCAGCTGATGGAATGAATCTTAATCCAGTGAAAGGAGAGGTTGTACAAATTTTCCATACTATTTATGCGGTAGGGATTAAAGCACTAAAAGAAGCAGACACCCTTATTCACATTGGTTTGGAAACTGTCGGTATGGAAGGAAGAAGATAACATTATAATCACACCTGTCATGGTTACAAACCGTGATGATTACGTGGTTCGGGCTGCGAGTGAAACTCAAGCTGCAGTGGCTCAAGTAACATTGTTGAGCGTCAAGAAAAAATAACCCACACTCGGGAGGAATGAAAATGAATCACAAAGAGCAAGCCGAGCAGATTTTGGAAGCAATAGGTGGAAAAGAGAACTTATCAGCTGCTACTCATTGTGTCACCCGACTTCGATTGGCCCTTCACGATGAAGGCATAGTCGATCAGGAAAAATTGAACAATATTGATGCCGTAAAAGGATCATTCTCTACCAATGGTCAATTTCAAATTGTGATAGGGCAAGGTACCGTAGATAAAGTATATAAAGAACTTGTAGCTTTAGCGGGAATTGGGGAATCATCTAAAGAAGAAGTCAAAGAAGCTTCCTCACAAAAGATGAATCCAATTCAACGAGCAATTAAAACGTTAGCCGATATCTTTATTCCGATTCTTCCAGCCATTGTTACAGCTGGTTTGCTACTCGGTATAAACAACATACTTACCGCTCCAGGAATATTCTGGGACGAGCAATCTGTTATTGATGTTTATCCGCAATGGTCGGATATTGCCAACATGATTATCATTATAGCGAATACAGCCTTTACGTTTTTACCCGGATTAATTGGTTGGTCTGCCGTTAAAAAATTCGGTGGTAGTCCAATTTTAGGTATAGTCATGGGTCTAATTCTCGTTCATCCAGAGTTACTAAATGCTTGGGCCTACGGGGAAGCCGTAAAAGAAGGTACCGTTCCTACATGGAATCTTTTCGGATGGGAAATTGAAAAGATAGGCTACCAGGGACAAGTATTACCAGTTCTCGTTGCGTCCTATGTATTAACTAAGATTGAAGTTTTCATGAGAAACCGTGTACCAGATAGTATTCAACTACTTATTGTCGGACCGGTTGCCCTCCTTGTAACAGGTTTCTTAACCTTCTTATTTATTGGACCGGTTACATTTGCGATCGGTAATGCTATTACAGACGGACTTGTATCTATTTTCGATAATTTTGCTGCTCTTGGAGGACTCATTTACGGTGCACTTTACGGAGTGCTTGTTATTACAGGTATGCACCATACTTTCTTAGCGGTTGATATCCAATTGATCGGTAGTACAAATACAACGTTCTTATGGCCAATGCTAGCCCTTTCCAACATCGCTCAAGGGTCTGCCGCATTTGCGATCATGCTTGCTTCAAGAGATGAGAAACTGAAAGGTCTTGGATTATCTTCTGGTGTTTCCGCATGGCTAGGTATTACGGAGCCTGCGTTGTTTGGTGTTAACTTACGATTCAAATATCCGTTTATTATTGCTATTTCTTCATCAGCGATCGCTGGATTGTATATTTCAGCTCAGGGCGTACTCGCAAACTCCATTGGAGTCGGCGGTGTTCCGGGTATCTTTTCTATCGTATCGGATTATTGGTTTGACTTTATTATTGGGATGATTATCGTTATCGTACTGCCGCTTGTAGGTACGTATTTATACGCGAAACGTAAAAAAGATGTGTAAGGAGGCGTTACTGTGATTGAACAACCATGGTGGAAAAAAGCTGTTGTGTACCAAATCTATCCAAAAAGCTTTAATGATACGACTGGCAATGGGGTCGGAGATATCCAAGGCATCATTGAGAAGCTGGATTATCTAAATGAACTAGGGGTGGATGTGCTGTGGCTGACGCCAATGTATAAATCGCCACAAAATGATAATGGTTATGACATTAGTGACTATTACGACATTCACGATGAATATGGAACCATGCAGGACTTTGAACAACTGCTTGAAGAGACGCACAAGCGTGGAATGAAACTTATTATGGATCTTGTGGTCAACCACACATCCACTTTCCACCAGTGGTTTCAGGAATCTCAAAAATCAGTCGATAACCCTTACCGTGACTATTACATTTGGCGTGATCCAGTAGATGGGGGAGCGCCTACGAACTGGCAATCGAAGTTCGGCGGGAATGCTTGGAAATATGATGAAAAGACTGGACAATATTATTTACATTTATTTGATGTCACCCAAGCAGATTTAAATTGGGAGAATGAACAAGTAAGAGATGAATTGTATCAAATGATGCGTTTTTGGGCTGAGAAAGGGATTGATGGATTCCGACTTGATGTCATTAATCTCATTTCCAAAGATCAGAAATTCCCAAATGACGACGGAAGTGTGGCACCAGGCGATGGTCGTAAATATTATACAGATGGTCCGCGTGTCCACGAGTACATGCAGGAAATGAACAGGGAAGTTTTTGCTCCTTATGATTTAATGACGGTAGGTGAAATGTCCTCTACAACAGTTGAACACTGCATTCAGTACACAGCCCCCGATCGTAACGAACTGAGTATGACATTTAATTTCCACCATTTAAAAGTAGATTATCCAAATGGTGAAAAATGGAGCGTTGCTGATTTCGATTTCCATGAGCTGAAACAGATTCTATCTAAGTGGCAGCGTGAGATGAATAAAGGAAACGGATGGAATGCGTTATTCTGGTGCAACCATGATCAGCCAAGGGTATTGTCTCGTTTTGGAGATGAAGTCAATTATCCGGAAGAATCGGCTAAAATGCTTGCCACCACTATTCATATGATGCAGGGAACCCCTTATATTTACCAGGGAGAAGAATTCGGGATGACGAATCCTGGTTTTGAATCAATTGAAAAGTACCGCGACGTTGAATCCATCAATATGTATAAAGAATTCCGTGAAAAAGGTGTCAGTGAAGAAAAAATCTTGGAGATTCTAAAACAAAAATCAAGGGATAATTCTCGTACACCTGTTCAATGGAATGATGAACCAAATGCTGGTTTCACCTCAGGTAATCCTTGGATTTCTGTTGCGGATAATTTTAAAACCATCAACGCAGAAAAAGCGAGAAGTAAAGAGAACTCTATTTTCCATTACTATCAGAAACTAATCCAGCTTCGAAAAGAAAATGATATCCTCACATTCGGAGACTATGAGCTGTTGACTCCGGAAGATGAACAACTATTTGCTTATCTTCGTCAATGGAATGGAGAAAGTCTATTAGTAATCAATAATTTTTATGGTACTGAAACTTCCTTCAGCTTACCTGAAAATTTACAACTAGAAGGAAAAACAGAGATTATGATCAGCAACTATGATGATGTCAGTAAAGACCTAAACGATGTTAAGCTTCGCCCTTACGAATCCGTGGTCTATCACATTACCCAAGTATGATAGAATACGAATGGTGATGAAAATGAAAAACAAATTTTTAGTCATTTACAATAACCTTGTAGAAGAGATCCAAAGAGGCAGCATTCATCCAGGAGATACGCTTCCTTCTGAACACGAACTATCTAGCCGTTTTAGCACTTCAAGAGAAACCATCCGTAAAGCTTTAAATCTTCTTGCCCAAAATGGTTATATTCAAAAGGTAAGAGGGAAGGGGTCCGTCGTACTGGATCATGGTAAGTTTGAGTTCCCTGTCTCAGGTCTTACTAGTTTTAAAGAGTTATCTAATCAACTGGGTAAGGATTTTCGAACATTTGTCCATAATCTCACCTTAAGGCAGGCGGATGGTTTAATTGGAGAGCAGTTAAACTGTTCGCAGAATAATAAACTTTGGAAGATTATTCGGGCAAGAGAGATCAATGGTGAAAAAATCATTCTTGATAAGGACTATATTCGAGAAGATATAGTGCCAGGCTTGACCAGTGAGATTGCTGAGGACTCTATCTATGAGTACATTGAAAATGAACTGGGGCTTACCATAAGTTTTGCAAAGAAAGAAATTGTTGTAGAACCAGTAACTGAGGAAGATCGTAACTATTTAGATCTAAAGGGGCATGAACAGGTAGTGGTAATCCGAAGCCACGTGTATCTTGCTGATGCTACTTTATTTCAATTTACTGAATCCAGGCATAGACCTGATAAATTTCAATTTGTTGATTTTGCCAGAAGATCGAAATCTTAAAATGGAAGAGCCGTTTAGCGGTTCTTCTTTTTTTGTCTATTATAATAAAGACGAGGATTCAAAAAGATTTTAAGGAGATATATGGCTGAGGCAATATAGAAAAACAAAAACTATGGAAGAAATAGTTATCAAAGACATAAATGATCCCAGTAGGGAATAGCAGCAGAAACTGTTATAATTAACGTATATTAATGAGATGAGGAGAATCGGTTTGTTTGTTATCGGAGCTACGAAAAAGTTACAAAGTCAAATAGATAAGACAATTGAAAGCACAGAAGAGTATGAACAGATACCTCAGATCTACCAATGGCAAGCTAATATTATCAAGGTGAATGGGCGTAAATGCTTAATCTTAATGAATAATAGCACAGCGTTAAATCTCACGTTGTTTGGATTGGAAAGCCCTCAGTTCGAAAATATTGATAATGTAATAAAAGGATCTATGAATCAGCTGTTTCAAACACTTGGTATTGAGGAATCAATAGCTGAACAGATGTTAGAAGCATCACAGGAAATCGTTTATACAAAAACGAGCAGTCGTCAGACGTTAGGATTAATGAATGAAATAAAGTCGAGTATCGAACAACAAACTATAAATAAAGAGTACAAAGATATTGATGCGGTGACGATTAATCAAAAGAATAATCGTATGATATTTAATGCTCTTGAAGGTCAAACCCCGCTTGACACATTCCAAAGATATTTCGAAGAGTAAAAAAGCAGCACATTATGTGCTGCTTTTTTTAACAGGAAAATGGGAAGGGATGATGGGGAGGCTGCTCCGACATGTGCCAAGCTGGTGATTTTGTTTCACTGGACCAATGCCAGCAGGCGAGAGCAGCCAGGCATGCATCCAATTGGTGAGTAGAGGAATCCTCAACTTGGTCAACCAATTGAAAATACTCTTCTGATAACCACTTATGAACAAATTTTCTGCTTTGTTCATCTTTTTTATAAAGAAATGCCTGGGGTCTGTCTTCAATAGGTAATCTGGAAGCAAGAGCTATACCGGGATGGACCTCGACGATTTTAACCTTATCAGGTAATGAATTTTTGATCATATTGGCAAGGTGAATACCTCTTGCAGTTAAGTAAATCATTCTCGTGAGGGTTGGGGGCATAATAGAGCCTGGTTTAACTCCGAGGTGCTTCGCGTAACTTCTTAACTCACGGTCAGTTTCTCTATCACCTCCGCCATCCTGGTAGGATAATGGGGCATCTATTCCGATATAAATTTTATCATTCTCTTTTGCTTGCTCAGTAATAATTGAGATGATGGCTTGATCCGATAATTCCGTTTGAAGGTCCTCTATGAATAATTGATGATGTTCTTCACGGCAAACCACAGCAGCTGTATCTTTATGGTTGGAGGGTCCAGCCAGGTCGATCCCGATGATTTTCACTTTAGAACCTCTTTTCCGTAGATATTAAAAAAATACCTCTGCCACAAAGGGCAGAGGCGAAAAATTGTATAGGTATAGGATTAGGGGAGGTGCTAATTACACATTAATAATAAAAAACAAAAAACTTAAACTTCTTCAACTTCAGCTACTAGTGGCCTTGGGTAGGTTTCTACTGCACTATCCTGTGTTAATGGGGCTGCAATAGAAGCAACAAACCCAAGGACAGCAACAAATGCGATGAGCTTTTTCATAACATAATACCTCCTAAGTGAGAATGTTTATTTAACAATTGGATTGCTAACCTAAGATATTCTGAAGATCTTTTGTACATTCGCTGTTGTTCTAACAAATCAGCTAGAAATTTAGCGTAACGAATAATATATACATGTTCTTTCTTTTCCTTAAAATAAGGAATAACACTCTGTTCAAGATACTCTATAGTATTATTGCTGTTTCTTAAGAATTTGTAATAAACTTCGAAATGATACTCGTGAGCTTCAGAAGGGAAGGTCTCAAGTTTCCTTTTCCCTTGCTCAATCCATTCCAAGCAGCCTTTGCTGTCACCAAGTCTATAATGTTCAAGGATTAATCCATGAATAATATTAAGAAGCTCGAATATATCAAATGAAGAACCTAGCTCATCTGTATATTCTAGACTTTTCTTATAATTAAGAATTGATGCTTCATGGTTCTCCACCCTGGATTCTAAGACAGCAATATTAATAAAAACAAGCTTGAGTTGTTGAGTGTCATTCGTTTGTGTGGCAATTTTTCTCGCCAAATGAAAATTTTCGAGTGCTTTTGCATAGTTTTTTAAGCGACTATAGTTGATGCCTTGCAAAATGTGACAATCTGCACTCTTTGCTAAATCATAATTCGCTTGATAAATTTCCAGCGCCTGGTCTACATAAAATACGGATGCAGATATGTGGTTGGCCTGACTTGTACTTAAAGCAAGAAGATAATAAAGGTCACTGAATTCCCAGTCTTCCAGTTTAATAGAGGAACTATAATTTTTAGCTTCCATTAATTCCTGGAATGAATTATCGAAATCTCCTTGATAGTACTTAAGAAGTCCTGAACCCAGGTGATAATAGAACTCCATCTCTTCATCAAAAGTATCCTTATATTGGCGGATATTTTCCCAGACTTTATAGGCTTCGTCTACTTCATTTTCTAAAAGAAGATGCCGTATCCGAAACAATTCAAAGAAAATATACAAATGATGGTTTTCCTGGGTTTCTTTCTGATTGAGAATATCCTCTTTTAGTTTTTTAGCGTCTTCTTGACGTTTAAAAGCTATAGCTTCATACCATTCCTTCAACTTTTCCTTTGATGGATGATTTGATGAAGTCTCAAGGAAATCAAGACCGAGCCGCTCGTAAAGCAATTCTAATACTTCAAACGCGGGAACGGTTTGATCATTCTCAATTTTGGAAAGATACGCCGGTGAGATAATTCCATCTGCCAGCTGGTTTTGAGTTAACCCCTGCTTGACTCGATGAAATCGAAGTACTTTACCATATTCCATTGGCCACACACCTAGTTGATCAACTGTTGATTTGGAAGAGTGTGTCTCTTTCAAATCTATATTTAGAATACATGTTCGATTAGGAATTTTCAACAATAATCACGGGTTTCCCAAGTCGTAAAAAAAAAGAGGCTTTAAGGGGGATTTTGACCCCTGACTTTCACAGGATATTCGTCTGAATATTGTGATACATTGGAGGTGTATTACAAATATGGGAGGGATTCGATGGATTGGAAATCAGTAACAGCTGCAATTGTACTAGGGACAAGCTTAGTGTCTGGCGGGACATTAGCTAATGCCGAGGATAGTTCAGGTATTAAAAACAAAGGGGCTTCTTCGGAATTTATAACAGAGCACCTGAAAGGATCTAAGGTTAAGAGCGATAAAGCTGTAAAAGAATTTTTTAAACAGAAGCGTCAGGAGTTCAATTTTAACCCAAATAAAGATTTACAATTAGTTAAAAAGGAAAAAGATGACGTCGGCATGACTCACTATACTTATCAAAGAACTGTTGGAAATGTCCCGATAGCTAATGCAAAAATTATGGTACATACAAATTCGAACGGGGCCGTTACGGCAGTCAATGGCGAATTTCATGAGGATGCTCCAGAAAAAGTGAAGCAGTTGAAGGAATTGACTCATAAAGAATCTATTAATCTAGCATGGAACCATATTGATGTTACGAGGGAAGAAGCTGATAAAGTTCAAAAAAGCAAACTTGGTAAGGATTTTGAAACATTAACGGAAAACTCTAATCTTGTCGTGCACCACCAAGATGGGGAGTACACGTTAGCTTATCACGTGGAACTCCAATTTTCTCAGCCATACCCTGCGAACTGGCAGATTTATATTAATGCAGAAAATGGAGAAGTGTTAAAAGCGGCGAATGTTGTTCATGAAGCTTCTGGTACAGGTACGGGAGTGCTAGGTGATTCTAAAACGCTGAACACTTATGCTTACAATAACACTTACTACTTATTTGATACAACAAAACCTATGAATGGGGTTATTGAAACGTTTGATAATTACGGTGGGCAATATAGCAGTCTGCCTGGTTATTATGTTACGGATTCTGGTAATACATTTTACAGTGAAAGGCAAAAAGCAGCGGTAGATGCTCATTATTATGCAGGAGAAGTTTTTGATTACTACTATGATACATTTGGAAGGGTCAGCTACGACAATCAAGGAGCTGATATTCGATCCACCGTTCATTATGGATCAAATTACAATAATGCGGCCTGGACTGGAAATCAAATGATTTACGGCGATGGTGATGGTTCGACGTTTACCTATTTGTCTGGCGCTGATGATATTGTAGCTCACGAATTAACTCATGCTGTAACCGATACAACAGCTGAACTGGTATATGAAAATCAGTCCGGTGCACTAAATGAATCATTCTCCGATGTGTTCGGTTTCTTTGTAGATTCAGAAGATTGGTTAATGGGAGAGGATGTGTACACTCCAGGAACCTCAGGGGATGCCCTGCGTTCTCTTTCCAATCCAAATGCGTACAATCAGCCGGACCATATGGATGAATACCGTAACCTTCCTAATACAGAATCCGGAGACTGGGGCGGAGTTCATATTAATAGTGGGATCCCAAATAAAGCAGCTTATTATACGATTAACAACATAGGAATATCCAAAGCGGAAGATATTTATTACCGGGCTTTAACCGTTTATTTGACGCCAAGCAGTAATTTCTCAAACGCGCGTCAGGCTCTCATTCAGTCAGCTCAAAACCTTTATGGGTCTCAGGCAGCTAACGCTGTTTCGAATGCCTGGAGCAATGTGGGAGTAAATTAAACCAATAGCAGAAAGGAAGGAGTTGAATAAGCTCCTTTCTTTTTTTTAATTAGTAACGATAGTAATTATAGTCGTTTCCCCCGGGTGCTTTTCTTCACACTATCCAGCGAGTTTTTCAGATCACGACTCTGCCATAGCAGCAAACTCTTACTAAAATTAACCAGGGACATTTAACGCGACCTCGATTAAAAAGCCCAGTCATATGATGATAAATAGTAGAGAATATTCTATTTTTAACCAGTAGACGACCAATTCTACGAGTAAAGGACCAGGATTTAGGGTATAAAAAGTATAGGATTACTTAGATACCTCAAGAAACTACCTATTAATTTGGTGAGAAGGAGGAATTAAGTGTGAGTTATAATGTCACACAAAAGCTGATTAAAGATCATTTAGTCAAAGGGGAGATGACCCCGGGAACTGAAATTGGATTGAAAATCGATCAGACTTTAACACAAGATGCTACAGGTACAATGGTCATGCTTGAACTGGAAGCTATGGGGATTGAACGTGCCCAGACAGAGGCTTCTGCTCAATACGTAGACCATAACTTAATTCAGGAAGACAGTAAGAACCCTGATGACCACTTATTCTTAGAAAGTGCAGCTAAACGATTCGGTCTTCACTTCAGCCGTCCTGGTAACGGAGTGAGCCACCCCGTACACATGCAGCGCCTGGCTACCCCAGGTAAAACATTACTTGGTTCTGACAGTCACACTTGTGCAAATGGATGTATGGGCATGCTTGCCATGGGAGCAGGCGGAATCGATGTTGCGATGGCTATTGCAGGAGAACCTTTCTACGTGAAAATGCCTAAAGTGTGGGGGGTTAAAGTAACAGGAGAATTCCCTGATTGGGTAAGTGCTAAAGATGCTATTCTTGAAATGTTGAGAAGGCATGGTGTGAAAGGCGCTACTAACCATGTATTTGAATACTACGGTCCAGGTCTCAAAAATCTAACTGCCATGGATCGTCACGTGATTGCAAACATGGGTGCAGAACTTGGAGCAACAGGTACGGTCTTCCCATCCGACGAAGAAACGAAGCGATTCATGAAACTGCAAGGACGTGAGGATGACTGGATTGAGTTGAAAGCGGATGATGGTGCCTCTTATGATGTTCATGATGAACTGAACTTATCTGAGCTGGGGCCAATGATTGCTAAACCGTCCAGCCCAGGAAACGTAGTACCTATTGAAGAAGTAGAAGGCGAATCTATTTATCAGTCCTACATTGGTTCATCAGCTAATCCAGGCTACCGTGATTTCGCCGTTGCTTCCAAGATAGTAGAGGGACGTCGAATTGCAGACGGTGTGTCTTTTGACTTGAACCCAACTTCAAGACAAATGCTGGTTGACCTTTCTCAAGAAGGTCATATAGCTAACTTCCTGCAATCTGGAGGCCGCTTGCACCAGGCAGGTTGTAATGGTTGTATTGGAATGGGGCAGGCACCCGCAACAGGACGTAACAGCTTGCGTACTACACCAAGGAACTTCCCGGGCCGTTCAGGTACAAAAGAAGATAGTGTGTTCTTATGCAGTCCTGAAGTAGCGGCCGTGTCAGCGTTGACAGGAAAAATTACAGACCCTAGAAAGTCAGACTTTGATTATCCAATTATTAAAGAGCTGGAAAATCCTACTATTGACACGCGGCTACTAGATAAGCCACTGCCTTATGAAGAAGCGAAAAAAGTAGAACTTGTAAAAGGGCCAAACATTGCGTCTATTCCTGAGATGGATGAGCTTCCGAATGACATGGAGCTTCCAATCTTACTGAAAATGGGCAATGACATTTCTACAGATGAAATTTTAGCAGGCGGTGCCAGAGTATTGCCATACCGCAGTAATCTGCCTGAGATCAGTAAGTTCACGTTCGAAATCGTAGATGAAACTTATCATGACCGTGCTATGGAAATCCGAGATCAAGGTGGTCATGCAGTAGTTGCTGGCATGAACTATGGTCAAGGTTCGAGCCGTGAACATGCCGCGCTTGCACCAAAATATTTAGGTCTTAAAGTAGCCATTGTGAAAGACTTTGCCCGCATCCACTGGCAAAACCTGGCCAACTTTGGAGTTCTCCCATTAACATTTGTGAATGAAGAGGACTTAGATGATTTGGAACAAGGCGATGTCCTGTTATTTAAAGGATTGAGAGATGGCATTAAACAATCCAACCAGGTAGAAGTAGAAGTGAAAGGCAAGGACAAGACTTTAAAATTAGAACATGCGCTATCTGAACGTCAAATCGAAATCATGCAAATGGGCGGTTTGATTAACTGGGTTAAAAACCGCTTAGAAAAATAATAAGTAAAAAAAGACGGCCATCCTAAAAGGATGGCCGTCTTTTACTTTTATTTAGGATTAGAAGTGTGGAGCGGTGTTAAGCGGTCTTCTATTTCCCTGCGCTTTTCCTCAAGGAACGGTGGCAGAGCCAGAGTTTCTCCTAAATGTTCTTTTTCTTCATCCGTGTCAAAACCTGGACCATCTGTAGCCAGCTCAAATAATATATGATTTGGATCTCTAAAATAAAGGGATTTAAAATAGTAACGATCTACGATACCTGAATTAGGGAAGCCCGCAACCTGGATTTTTGCTTTCCATTTCTCCAACTCTTGTTCATCTTCTACTCTAAAAGCCACATGGTGAACACTGCCACGTCCGGGTTTTTCACGTTTCCATTCAGGTTGCTCCTCTACGTAAACACGAGCACCGTTCCCACCTTCTCCAGTTTCAAGAGCGTGCCAATCTGGCACTGGGTGCTGCAGTTCACGAAAACCCAAAGTGTCCATTAATACTGCTTTGGTAAGGGCCGCATCGGTAACGGTCAGATGTACTGGACCAAGACCGAGTATTCCGTGCTGTATAGGGACAGGGCCTTTGGACCAGGGAATTCCACCAGAGATCCCTTGGTTGAATTCGTCTGAAACCAGCTTTAAACGCTGGCCTTCAGGATCTCGGAAGGTGAGCTCTTTTCTGCCTGCTTGTTCTTCGATAGAACCGCGGTCGACCTCATATTGATCGAGTCTCTCTTGCCAATAGTTTAATGATTCATCAGTTGGCACTCGAAGAGAGGTGGTAGAAATGCTCTGAGAACCAGGATACGTATGACCTGCACGTTTAATTTCAAAAAAGGTTAAATCCGTACCCGGTGATCCAGCTCCATCCGCGTAGAACAAGTGGTACATGGAAGGGTCATCCTGATTGACGGTTTTTTTGACTAGGCGCATCCCCAGTACCTTTGTATAAAAGTCATAATTTGCACTTGCGTTCGCTGTGATTGCTGAAACGTGATGGATTCCTTTTATGTTCATTGAAGCGGCCTCCTCTAATAGTAGGACATTACGAACTACAATCTCGAATTCAAGATAAATGTTATCGTTATTTGTTCCTCATGTCAATTTACAGGTTTATACCTTACGAAAAGGGTAAAGGTAAACTTCTAAAGATCTTGAATAGCAGGTGATTGGCTGTTGCAGAAAGATTAAGTCTGGCAGGAAATCCACAATTTCATTAATAACTACATTACTTTCTGCAGGCTGAAGTTCCCAGTGTTTGTGCTCAATAGGACCTTTATAAACAGAAGGTCCGCGCACAGTCCATAACATATATCGCTCCGTTAACCAGTTCATCAGAGATCCTGGGTTATAGGTGTGGATAGAATTGGATATTTTAAAGCGAGCATGAAAGTGAGAGGGAGACATTCCGTAATGTGTTCGCCGACTTGAAAAGTGAAGGTCATTTCCCTGCTTATCTAACCTTATTTGAGCGTTTAAGTAGCGTAAGCCAAATATTGTTCGCGCTAAAAAAACCCCAAGACTGTGGTTAGCGTCAAGGGATATAAAATAAACACCTGGTTCTCCTTTAAATGTGACGTAAGTTCTCACATTTAGTTCTAATAATTGATTACCGAAAGGGATGCGAGGAAGACCTCTAAATTGGATATCTTTCATATGAAAGGGAACGATTGCAATCCAGGCCATACCATTATACAAATCTAATTCTAATTCACTGGGTACAAAGGGACGCAAATCCGTTTCCGGGACAGGCCAATGCATAAAAATAAGGTCTTCCCACGACTGCCGTATGATCCAGGGTGAAGTTGACACGTGGACATTCACCTCTTTTTTCTTATGTTATTCCCTCTTCTGAAGTAAACATTCACCCTGATAGGTTTCCCTAAGTTCAGACGTTCACTCTGCCTTACGAGCAGAATATGTTTTTTCTTGTTTCCTCTTCTGAAGCTCATCTTCAAGCAGGTGAATAAAAGAGTGATCTAATTTCATCTCCACCGCTGTATGAAGTGAACGTATAAGCAGACGGTGTGATAATTTTTTAACGCTCATATAATATGTCCTCTTTCGTTAGGAGGGGAGCTCTGTTGATGCTGTAGCTGCTCCTATGATTTCGCCTTTCTGGTTATAGAGGGGCTGCGCAAATACATCATAATAAAGTAGTCCATCTGACAAAGGGAAATAAATTCGTTCTCGTTGAGTTTCCTTTGTTTCAATCACTCTTTTTTTTAGGTCCATTAAAGCAAGGGTTCCTTCATTATAATCAAGTTCATCGTCGCGCTTTCCCAGTATATGACTCATCTTAAAGTCAGGGTGGGGATTAAACATCCAGGTGTATCGAAGTGAAAGGTCACAATGAGCTAGTGTGATAGGGGAATTAGCTAAAGCAGTCTGAAAAGGTTCGCTCAGGTGCTCTGTAAAAAATAAAGAAGGGTTAATATGGAGGAATGAAGCTATTTGAGATGCCACGGCCATACTGGGGTTTCTAGTCCCATTCTCAATTTGAGCATAATAGGCGCGATCAATATGAGCACCTTCAGCAATTTGCTGTTGAGTCAATTGTTGTTCCTTTCGGAGCTGAGTCAGCCATCTTCTCATTTTTTCCACATCCTACTTTCTATTCTAATATAAAATAATTCGCATTATCTTTTAATATTCCTTGTGGCAGTTTGCAACAAGTTTACTTGATTTGATGCATAAGTAGCAACGGGAATCTATGAAATGGATGATTTTGGTTGTGTTTTAGTTTTTTTGAATATTATTATTTTTTTTACAGATGTTTCTGTTATAATCATTCAGGTTGTTTATTTAAAGATTAGAAACTGGTGGATGAGAGAGGGGGTCTTTCATGAGTTGGGAAATATTAAATATTTTGGCGGTCAGTGCTTTTGCTTTCAGTGGAGCCATTGTGGCACTCAATGAGCGCTATGATATATTTGGTACATTCATATTAGGTATTGCTACGCCTTTCGCGGGTGGAATAATCCGCAATATAGCACTGGACGTTCCTGTAGTTCATGTGTGGGAGCAGGGTTATCTACTTTATGTGGCGTTTGGAACCATTGCGGTGGTCTATTTCTTTCCTAAGACATGGGTGCTTTCCTGGGATCGGTGGAACATTTATCCGGACGCGATTGGTTTATCCGCATTTGCTTTACAAGGAGCCTCATTTGCTACCGCACATAACTTTCCACTGGGAGGAGTTATCTTTGCTGCTATATTGACTGGGGTGGGAGGGGGAGTTACAAGAGATGTTCTCGCTCAGCGGAGGCCGATGGTTCTTCACCAGGAAATCTATGCTGTTTGGGCTCTAATGGCAGGTTTACTTATAGGCGTGGGTATAATAGATGTACAAAGCGCTTCTCAAACATACTTTTTGTTCTTCTTAGTGATTACCTGCCGTGTTTTGTCCTACCATTTAGGCTGGCATCTAAGATTTAGAGATTTATATAGACTTTAAAAAAGAGTTCGACCTCTACAAGGACGAACTCTTTTTCATTAGTATCGGAATAGGTCGCCGGACAGGTACCTCTCCCCAGTGTCAGGAGCAATACAGACCACGATTTCTCCGGGCTGTTTTTTTGAAGCTACCTGCATGGCGGCCCAACAGGCAGCACCGCAGGATGTGCCTAATAGAAGACCTTCTTCTCGTGCTAACCTTCTCGTAATATCGTACGCATCTTCATCTGTTACTTGGAAAATTTCATCATAGATTTCCTGGTTCAAAATGCTTGGAATGAAGCCGGGGCTAGTACCAACCAGCTTGTGTTTTCCTGGCTTTCCACCGGAGAGAACCGGAGAGCCGGATGGCTCGGCAACATGTATCGTCATATCTTCAAATCGCTTCTTAAGTTCTTCGCCTGTACCTGTAATCGTTCCTCCCGTGCCGGCAGTTGAAACGAACGCGCTTAGCGGCTTTCCTAACTCATCCATTGCCTCAATAATTTCAGAAGCTGTTGTGTGACGGTGGGCATCCGGATTAGCCATATTTTCAAATTGCATGGGCATAAAACTATTATCTATTTCTTCTACAAGTTCTTTCGCTTTTTTTATAGCTCCAGGCATTTTTTCATCACCCGGGGTTAAAACGATCTCTGCTCCATAGGCTTTCAGAAGGTTGATCCGTTCTTGAGTCATCGTATCAGGCATGACAAGAATAGCACGGTAACCTTTAGCAGCAGCATTCATGGCAATACCAATTCCCGTGTTTCCGCTAGTAGGCTCGACAAGTGTAGAACCTTCTTTTAGCAGGCCGTCCTGTTCAGCCTGAGCCATCATGTTGTAGGCAGCACGGTCTTTAACGCTTCCGCTCGGGTTGTACTTTTCAAGTTTCATATAAATGTCCGCTCCGTCTTTTGGAGCTAACCGATTTAATTTAACAAGAGGAGTATCTCCAATCAAATCAGCAATATTATTTACCACACGCATACGGTCACTTCCTTTTTATACAAGGGTTTGTACTTCATTTTATCATGTTCTTCTATAACCTTCATCTCTTGAGGACTCCCGAGAAAAGTAGAAATAACCCCTCTAGTGATATGCGAGCGGTTATTAAAAGTTTTTCTGTACCATCTTCTGAGCA
This sequence comes from Halobacillus sp. B29, assembly GCF_052246755.1. Taxonomy (NCBI): domain Bacteria; kingdom Bacillati; phylum Bacillota; class Bacilli; order Caryophanales; family Bacillaceae; genus Halobacillus; species Halobacillus sp. B29. Next base: position 101,556 of record NZ_JBQQCM010000005.1, on the reverse strand, counting down.
AACTGGAACGAATCCTGCGGGACGGATATTTTAAAGGCTAACTGATTTGAGTTTAAGTTAAACCGATCAACCCGGATATTAAAGTTACTGGCTGTGTCCATTTGAGTGACAGCTACATAAATATTTTCTTCATTAGGATTTACCATTACCCATTCGGGAAGTTTATAGTTATCCTTCACGAAACCTAAGACTTTTTTATTCGGCAACGGAAGCTGCCCCAGTGATATCCGCTCCTGCTCAAGAACAAGGTCTCCGTTTTCCTGGACTATCGGATTTAATTCCACTTTAATGGGGATGACCTGCTCAAATGCTTTAATGTTACCTGTGAGCGTTACATTTCTATCCAGAGTAATCGAATAATCAAATACGGTCTGTGTTGATAATTCTTTTAAATATTCATTAGCCAGCTGTTCCATGTTTTCCTTGGTCGATACGATTGTAAATTCTGCATCTGTACTTTGCTTTTCTTTATCTACGTTAACGAGCGTATAGGTGCTCGGTAAAAAAACAAGGGAGAGCACCACTAATAAGACTATAATATTTAAAAGTGCTAATAGCCAAAAAGAAGTGCGCCACTTATTATTTAGGAAAAATCGTTTCATATGAACATTCCACCTGTTTATTGTTCGATATCCGGTCTTATATATTCTAACACGCGCTCTGCAATTCTTTTATAACCTTTTTCATTTGGATGGAAGTAGTCTTCTTTCCACAGAAGCTCCTCTTCAGCTCCCAGAAAGATATCTTTAATAGGGATGAATTCGGCTTGTTCATAGTTTGAAATCACTTCTTTACTTACACGGTTCCAGTCACTCATAATCTGTCCCAGTTCCGGAATATTATTAAAATAATATTCAAAAGGATTATAGAGGCCCACCAGGTAAATGGGGACATCCGGGTTAAGGTCCTCCACTCTTTGAAATATCTCGTTTAAGCGTTCCTTATAACCTTTTTGAGCTTCCTGGAATTGCTCGTAATTCAAACTGGAAAAATTATTTTTCACCACTTTCATAACATCGTTGGCTCCGATTGTAATGATCACTACATCCGCCTCACGCAATGATTGGGAGATTTCTTCAGTTTCCATCCGTTCTAAAAGCTGATCGGTACGGTTGCCGCGGACCCCGTAATTAGCTATATCAAGTGTTTCTATTGGCTGGTTACTATTAATTGTGTCTTCTATTATTCCCACATAACCATCATTATCAGTAGAATCACCAACCCCTTGAGTCAGTGAATCACCTATGGCTACAATATCAAGGTCCTGCCGGACAAATAGTCCGCGGGCACTTTCAATGACACTGGTAAATACCTCACGAAGTTCACCGCTTAGAGTTTCTTCAGCTTCATCCACCCCGTTTTCGCTATCCGATTCATTTATATCACTTTCTTCTTCATCATTTGATTGATGTTCCTTTTCTATCCCCTCTGGTTCGGTTTGCGGGGGAGGGGACTGCTCGCTCTCTTGATTATCTGGCGTATATATAAATGCTGCTATGATGAAAAAGGCGATCGTAAAGGTTAGCAAAACGGATGCTACCCATCTCCAAATTTTCAATTAAGATCACCCCGATTTTTTGTGTTTCTATCTCCTATTATATGTTGTATCCATCTAATGGGAAATTGAAAAGTTTTTCCCACAATTATATCACGAAAAGATTTACAATAGACATACGTAAGTGCTTACGTTAATTTGAGGGTAAGCAAAGGGATCTAATGAAAGGGTGCGGAAGATGGCGGAACAAGTCACAATTTCAGTGCGTGAATTGGTGGCCTACGTTTACAGGGGCGGAAGCATTGACAACCGGTTTCGTTCAAGTACGGCATTAACAGAAGGTACAGCTATTCATCAGGAAGTGCAGAGCACGTATAAAGAAAATGATAAGAAAGAAACCTTTTTAGAATATTTGTATAAGGAAGACGGCATGGATATCAAGATTCAAGGCCGGTGTGATGGCATATTGGAGACGAAGGATGGACCTGTAATTGATGAAATCAAGTCCACAGCAAGAGAGCTGGATGAGATCACCGAAACGACTCACCCAGTATATTGGGCTCAGGCTAAAGGCTATGCTTTCATGTATGCTGAACAAGAAGGTCTTGAAGAAATTCAAATTCAATTGACCTATGTGCAGAAGAAGTCAAAAGAAAAGAAACGTTTAAGGCAAAAAATCTCTTTCCAGGATCTCGAGCTTTTTCTGAAGAATACGATGAAGGAGTATTCCTCCTATGCCAGAGTGCTTCTACATATTCGAGAGCAAAAACAAAAGTCGGTACCAGATCTATCCTTTCCGTTTTCAGATTATCGTAAAGGACAGAGAAAACTTGCAGGAAGTGTCTACCGAACTATTGAAGAAAAGCGTAATTTATTTGCTCAAGCGCCAACTGGCATAGGGAAAACCATATCAACGCTCTTTCCTGCTATAAAAGCAATGGCTGTTGATCAAGTAGATCGTATTTATTATTTAACAGCTAAAACAGTTACAAGAGCTACTGCTGAAGAAGCTTTAGGTCTCATGGAAGAAAAGGGGCTGGCTTTGCGATCAGTCACACTGACCGCAAAAGACAAAATCTGTTTCAAGGACGAAACGATTTGTCAGCCCGATTATTGTGAATTTGCCGATGGATATTACGATAAGATCAATGGAGCTCTTACCGATATCTTGTGGAACGAAACACGTTTAACTCGCTCGGTTATTGAAGCGTATGCAAGAAAGCATAAAGTATGTCCGTTTGAGTTTTCTTTAGATTTAACAAACGTGGCTGATGTTGTCATAGGGGATTATAATTATATTTTTGACCCCCGTGTTTCTTTGAAGAGGCTCCTGCCCGAATATAAGAAAAGAACCGCTTTGCTGATTGATGAGGCTCATAACCTGGTAGAACGTGCCAGGGAGATGTTTTCCGCTTCTATTCGAATGAATGATTTTGCTGTAATAGCGGATATTTGGCATGGAGCAGATCACCCCTTAAATAAAGCTGCAAGTGCGATTTATAAAGATTTAAAGAACCTGAGTGAACAGGGAGAGAAAGATTTTGTTTTAGAAGAGATACCCGGCGAATTAGAAGAGAGTATGGAAAGGTTTATTGAAACAGCAGAGGTTGAACTTCAAGAATCCACAGAGAAGGACCAGAGCGAAGAATTACTGGAACTATATTTTTCTGTGCAGAATTTCCTGAAAATTATTCCTCTTGCAGATGACCATTATCGATTTACAGCCTCCAAAAACGGAAGAGAGTTCACTCTTAAGCTTTTCTGTATGGATCCTTCCCATGTCCTTGAGAAAACAGCCAAGTCATTTCGGTCAAGTGTGTTTTTCTCGGCAACCTTATCCCCGTTCGGCTACTATAAAGACATGCTTGGCGGAAAAAAGGACGATTATATCTTAAAGCTTCCATCACCGTACGATTCTTCCCAGATAGATGTGATGGTGACACCGCTCTCTACTCGTTATAAAAACAGGGAAGAAACGGCAGAAAATCTTGCACGCTCTCTTTACCAGCAAGTCACTGAAAATCCGGGGAATCACTTGTTTTTCTTTCCTTCTTATCACTATTTGGAACTAGTGTACAATCACTTCCGAAACTATGAAGACATTACTACAATCGTACAGGAACAAGGGATGGACGAGATTAGAAGAGATGAGTTCCTTGCTCAATTTGTCTCTGGAGGTAATTTGGCAGGATTTGCGGTTCTTGGAGGTGTCTTTTCGGAAGGCGTTGATCTAAGAGGAGATCGCTTAAATGGTGTGGCTGTAGTAGGAATTGGACTGGCCCCAAGGAGCTTTGAAAAAGAATTAATTAAAGAGTATTTTTCTAATCGCGGAAGAAATGGATATGATTATGCTTACGTTTATCCAGGTATGAATAAAGTCCTTCAAGCCGGTGGTAGATTGATACGTTCAGAAACAGACTATGGATCGATTCAACTAATCGATGACCGCTTCCTTTCCCCTAAATACCAAAACTTGTTTCCAGAAGATTGGGGAAATTATCGAATAAAGAAATAATATGATTTCCCGGGAAATAGTTTTGGAGAATTATGTTTAGATGTTTTCGACAATAAGTACAAGTAAATGGCAGGGGAACAGCACTAGTGCTGTTCCCCTAAATATTTTCTAGTAAATCTTTGCAGAATCGTTTCACATGCGATTGAGTAGCTTCTGGTATGCCATAGCTTTCAAAAATGGCCTGATCAACTTTACGCTGCAGTTTTTGAGTATTGAAAGAAGGGTCTTTTTTCTTTCCTTCAATAAGGGAGATAGTGCTCTCGACAACCACTTCTTTAAGCGATTCAGAAGGCTCGACGTAAGGAAGTTTTTTTAGATAACCCGCCGTAATCATATTTGTCCGGTTTAAAAACTTCCGCAACATGTATTTCACAAGCAGGCTATTGAGTAAACCAAGGAAATAAAAAAGGTCTTCCTGGTTTTTGGGAAACAAGTTTGCGTTCACGCCAAATAAACTTCCCGGCGGGAGATAAGCGGCTGAAAACTCCACTCCCATAGAAGAACAAGTGATTCCTTCTTTATAATAATAGGAGGGGTTTCGAACCATGAAGTTAGAATGGACATTTTTGTATTGGGGCCAATTCTTATGAATGTAATATTTGGGTTCATAGTACCAGGCATCTTTTGAACCTCCATTTTTGTAAAAAGGCAGCCAGTCTTCATAATTAATGACTTCACTTTGCTCACGAAGGAAATATTTATCGTTTCCGGTAGAAATGCCTGTAACGATTTTTACAACATCACCTAAAGGTACATAGGGAGTATGGAATAAACTAAGAATCTCAATCGGTACGTTGATCGAATAGTTGTAATTTGGATTATTTTCAAAGTGGCTTTGGTTCAGGTATTGTACGCTTTCATCGGGAGGATTCGTGTATTCCTGATCTGCTAGTCTGTCGATTAATCTCATAGTATGAGTATGTTTCCTATCAATGAGTAAGGAAGGTCTCTTTTTTAGAGTAAGAATACACGTTCTTACATCTGCCTTTCCTTTGTGGAATAGGCGGCGTGGTGCAAGGATAATTTCCTTAATTTCTGTGTGGTCCAGCACATATTTTCGGAAATTCTTATAATAGACATTGGAGAGAAAGGAATCTTGAACAATCATAGTCAGAATTCCTCCATCCTTTAACTTTTGAATTCCTTTATAGATGAACAAAGTATATAAATTATGTATGCCTACTTCTTGAAATTCCTCTGATAAATATTTTTTGTTTTCTAAAAGATAGGAGCTTTGTCTTTTGGATTTATAAGGCGGGTTACCAATAATGGCATCAAATTTTTCTGTGTTAGATTCTTTTAGAAAGTCTGTGTTAATAAACTGTATCTTTTCATCAGGTGGCGGGGTAAGGGGATCGATATCAAAAGCGAATAAATGATCAGCAGAAACCCCAGATTGAAGAAGGGACTTTATGAATATGCCGTCACCGGTGCAGGGGTCAAGAATCTGTGACTCCTGAACATCGGAAGGTAAATACTTTAAAAGGTTTTTAGTCATATAGGTGACGGTTTCTTGCGGGGTACTGTATTGCCCCATCGTTCTTTTCGGAGATAACATAAAATCACTCCAATCTTTTTGACTATACTTTACTATACGAAAAGGGAAAAGTCACCAATTAATAGTTAAATAGTATTGATATCTTATGAGAAATTATAGATAATAAGTCCTCTGAAAATGGAATTAACCTTACTGTATAATTGGAAAGTGTAGAGTAGAGTAACTTTCAATCCACAATGTTAACCTAAAAAATATAAGGTTGACGTTTTGCGTGTTCTTCCATTATCTTTAAGATAACGATAAGATACGGGAGGATTTCAGATGAAACGTTCACGCTGGTCAGCTTATGAAATAACAATAGGAGCTTTATTTGTCGCTCTTATGGCAATTGGGGCTAATATTACTTCATTCGTGCCATTTTTAATGATTTTAGGAGTGCCTCTAACTCTTCAAACATTTTTTGCTGTTTTATCAGGACTTATTCTCGGCAGCCGTCTAGGTTTTTTCTCCATACTTGTATATATGGTGTTAGGATTGATTGGAGCTCCTATATTTGCTGGATTTTCAGGGGGGCCCGCCGTCTTATTTAAAACGTCATTTGGATTTATACTTTCCTATGTTGTTTTAGCTTTTATTGCTGGTAAGTTAGTAGAGTCGTCAAGAAAAATTCCCATGTACATAACTGCAGCATTTATAGGAGTAGCCGTTAACTACATCATCGGAGTTACTTGGTTTTATGCTGCGTTAAACTTTTGGGCTCCGGGCGATCCGATTAGTTACGCACTTGCGTGGACGAGTATGGGTCCTTTCTTAATCAAAGATGTTGCCATATGCATATTAGCTGCTCTATTTGCTCATCGTTTAGAAAGAACGGTGCTTCATCGCACGATGCTTCGTCAGGCAGCCTGACTTTAAGCTGCTCCCTGGTCCGGGAGCAGCTTTTTTTGTGTGTAATCGATTCGCTCTGCTACATTAGTAGTAATCTTATAGAAAAGAGTGGTGGTCTTATATGAAGAGTGCAGGAATAGTTATTATTTTGTTTTGGCTTGCTGCATGCTCATCGAATCAAGTACAGCAAGATGATGGATCTCCTGCTTCTAAAGATGAGTCTTTCCAGACGGTAGTCGCTGATTTAAAGTCTCCGTGGGACATTGAATACGATCAGGAGACATTTTATATTTCAGAGAGAGAAGGAACGATCACTTCATGGACAGAGGGAGAAGAGCCTGTAAGAACTCCTGTTCAAACCCAAAAAGAAATAATACAACAGGGGGAAGGAGGCCTGCTTGGCTTCAAATTGCTCCCTGGTTTCAAGGACCATCACCGTGCTGTGGCCTACCATACTTATGAAGAGGAAGGCTCAATTATGAACAGGATCATTGAAATCGAAAGGAAGTCCGAGCAATGGGAAGAGACCTCTGTCCTGCTGGACGATATTCCAGGAGCACAATTCCATAATGGCGGCAGGATAGAAATTGGTCCTGACGATCAGATTTACGTGACTACAGGGGATTCTCTGAATGAATCTCTGGCTCAAGACCCGGAAAGTCTGGCAGGAAAAATTTTAAGGTTGAGCACTGATGGGGCTGCAGCTGAAGATAATCCCTTTGACTCCTCATATGTCTATAGCTATGGCCATCGGAACCCGCAAGGATTAACTTGGAATGAAGAAGGGGAGCTCTATGCTACGGAGCATGGTCCTGATAATCATGATGAAGTTAATCTGATCCAGCCTGGAAAAAACTATGGGTGGCCGGAGATTGTTGGAGACGAAGAGAGGGATGGGATGGTTACTCCACTCTTTGAAACAGGAAGAAATACTTGGGCGCCATCCGGAGTTGTATTTTATCGAGATGAACTAATTATTGCCTCTTTACGGGGGGAAGCAGTTATGGAGTTGCCTCCTTCAGAAGGGGATCCTGAAGCACTTACCGAACAATACGGCAGGATAAGAGATGTGGAAGTCGTGGAGGATAGACTTTATTTTATTACCAATAATACGGATGGAAGAGGGAGTCCTGATGCTGAAGATGACCAGCTGGTGAGATATTCTCCATAGAAAAAAGCAGGCCTGGTGCCTGCTTTAACTGTTGGGAGGACTGGCTGGCAACCCCTTATGTTTTGTTTCAGTCTTTGTTAACAAGTAAGCGGAGGTTCTTTCAATCTTCAGATATTGCTTTTCCATGAACAAACGCCATAATAGCAAAAACTGCAAAAGCAATCAGGAGGATAGTACCTCCAACAATAAAGAATACGGTGTTAAAGGTGCGCATGCCTTCAATCGGCTGGGTGTAATAGAGAAACATGCCAAGAGTAAGACCCAGCACACCGACAAATGAACTCCATACATGAATAAGCGAGAGCTTGGAATCCTTCGGGATAGAAAAGACTTTATAATATATAGCAAAAGCGAAAAGGGATAACCAGCCGACCACCAGAATGTGGGCGTGAATGGCACTTAGATCCAAGCCACCGCCTCCAGCCATATGGGACCCCATGAAAGCTCCAATTAGAGCATAGATTGCTGATACACGGACGAAAAAGCGTGTTCGATCCAATATAATGACCTCCAATGATAAATCTATCAACCTTTCGCTATTATATCGAAACCCTTGCCAAATTAAAATAATAATCAGTCTAATGTCGCAAAACCTTCAAACAATGAGACACGATTTGGATTATGAACATGATTGATATATCATAGGCATGTTAAATGAAATAGAAAGAGGAGTGGGATGTATGGAAGGTAGATTAGACAAGTTTGCAAATTATTTAAGGAATAAACAAATAGATGCTGCTTTTATTAACTCTACAGAAAACTTTTTTTACTTAACAGGGTTTCAAACCGATCCTCATGAAAGACTTCTAGGACTTGTGGTATTTCCTGATGCTGAACCGATCGCGGTGCTCCCGGGCATGGAAGAGGGGCAAATACGTGAAGCGGGATGGACATATGAAGTAATTGGATATGCGGACCACGAAGATCCATGGGATTTAATTAATCGGTCCATGAAGAAAAAAGGGATTGGCCATATACAAACGGCAGGAATTGAGAAACAGGTGTTATCTTACGGCCGGAGTGAGTCTTTTTTTGGATTATTTAATGAGCTGGAAGTTATGGACATTGAGCCTCAATTAAATGAAATGCGCGTGGTGAAAGATGCTGAAGAAATCGCTATTATGCGTGAAGCCGCTGAATTGGCGGATTATGGAGTAAAGGTTGGGGTTGAGACTTTACAGGAAGGTATTACCGAAATGGAAGTTCTCGCAGCTATTGAATATGAGTTGAAGAAAAAAGGGGTCGCTGAGATGTCTTTTTCAACTATGGTATTGTTTGGGGAGAAGTCTGGACAACCTCATGGAAACCCTGGCGACCGCAAGTTAAAAGCAGGGGACTTTGTGCTTTTCGACCTCGGAGTTGTTTGGAAAGGCTATACATCTGATATTACAAGAACGTTTGCTTATCAATCCGTTTCCGAGGAACAGGAAAAAATATATAAAAAGGTACAAGAAGCATTGGAAGCTTCCCTTTCAATTAGCAAGCCAGGCACGCGAATTGGTGATCTTGACCAGACCGCAAGAGATATTATTACGAAGGCAGGCTATGGAAAGTTATTTCCTCATCGAATTGGTCATGGATTAGGAATTAATGTACATGAGTTTCCTTCTATGAGTCACCTGAATGATGGAGTGTTACGGGAAGGAATGACCTATACCATCGAACCCGGTATTTATGATCCGGAGCTTGGCGGGGTTCGACTTGAAGATGATGTACTCGTTACAAAAGATGGATACGAAACATTAACCAAAACTTCGAGAGATTTGCAGGTTATTCAATAAAATTAGAACAGCAGGCAACATAATGCTAAAGATCAGACTTACGAAGTCTGATCTTTTTTTATTTAATATAAGCCTCTGGTCTTAGAACAGAATATATCTCAGGCTCATTACGACAGTGCTTAATTCTGGATATGATAGAAATAACAAAACAACAAGGAGGGAAAATAAATGAAAAAGTTTTTGTTGTTCGTAGCAGCGCTGGTTGCTCTTGGGATTCTGCTGGCCAACTTGGGGCCGATGATTCTACTTGGTATTAGTGTCTGGCTTCTATATGTGGTGTTTAAGAAGTTTATGAAAAGTGAGACGACAGCAGGGAAAATTGGATGGGTCGTTCTCGGGTTGATTATTACAAGTGTAGCCGTCTCCAATGTGTACGCCGTGATTGGACTAGCAGCCGCCTATGTCCTTTACTTAGTTTACAAACATTGGAATAACAAGGGAGACAGTGAGACAGAGGTCTTTACATCTAATGATCCATTCACAAATTTTGAAAGGCAATGGGCCGAATTAAAAAAGTAAACTATAAGGAGAGGTTATAAAATGGGAAATTTATTTACTCGCATGAAAGATTCCATAACGGCAGATTTGCATGAGGTACTTGATCAAAAAGAACAAAAGAATCCAATTTCGATGCTTAACCACTATTTGCGCGAAAGTGAGAAAGAGACTGAAAAAGTACGTAAGCTTGTAGAACGTCAATATCGTTTGAAAGACGAGTTTGCAAGGGAATATCAAAAAGCTCAAGAGATGGCAGAAAAACGCAGGGGCCAGGCTGAAATTGCTGGGAAAGCTCAGGAAACAGAGATGTATGAGTTTGCAATGAAAGAGCAGGAAGAGTATGAAAATCGAGCACAACGGTTAGAATCCGCACGCCAGGAGGCCATCGAGCAACTCGAGTCGCTTGAACGAAAATATGAACAGATGAAACATAAATTAAAGGACATGCACTTGAAACGAATGGAGCTTATGGGCCGTGAAAATATTGCAAGAGCTCACCACCGGATGAATCAAGTTATGGAAGATACGGCGGACAAGCCATACTCTAAATTCTCAGAAATGGAACGCTATATGGAAGACCTGGAGTACAAAGTAAATAGTTCTCATTACCGCAATACGTTTGATAGTAAAATCTCGCAGATTGAAAAAGATATGAAGGATACAGAGGAAGTTACGGCCAAATAAGAATCGTGATATGATAAAAGGCGCAGATCACTGCGTCTTTTTCATAATCTCGGGGGATAAAAGGAGGATGACCTTTATGTTTAAACGTTTATCAACGGATGCAATCAATACTTTATTAATCATAGGGGTGATCCTCCTTGTTATTGAAGTAGTTTTTTTCAATGGGGGACTCGTGTTTTCTGTTTTATTTTCCAGTCTTCTCATCTATATAGGCTGGAAAAAGTATCATGTTTTCTGGAGAAAAATCTTCTTTTGGATTGGTGTCGTAAGCCTAGTGTTAACCGTTTTGAGTATGATTGCGGTCAGATTCCTTATCTTAGCAGCCCTCCTATTGTTTATTCATAACTATTACAAATCCAAAAAAGAACCTGAACAACTGCAGCTGGAAATTATAGATACCAATGAGGAAATTCCTTACAATGAGCCATTATTGGCGCAGAAATTCTTTGCAGATCAATCCACTCCACATCAATCGTATAAATGGCAGGACGTAAATATTCATGGAGGGTTTGGGGATCGCATTATAGATTTAAGTCAAACTGTACTGCCTCATGATGAAGCTGTGATATCCATACGTCACCTGGCAGGTAACATTTTTATTTATGTGCCTTATGAAGTAGAAGTAAGTATCCAGCACAGCGCGGTCATTGGTCGTGCAGCTATTTTTCAACATAAGAAAACGAAGGTTCTGAACCAGTATGTATCCTTTCGCACCTCTGATTACGTGGCGGCAAAACCGAGGGTGAAAATCATTACGTCAATATTTTCCGGAGATCTTGAGGTGAAGCGCATATGACGATATGGCAGCGTCAAATTCTAAGCAGCTTCCTTACATTTTTCCTATTCGCGATTGTTTTATCAGGGTTTACCTTTGTTGCTTTCCCATTAGACAAGTGGGCTGATCTATGGAACCGCCGAGTCATGGATCTACCTTATGGTTTGTTGATCATCACCGTATCCACCATTTCAGGTTTGCTGGTTGGTATTGTACAGGGCTGGACGTGGCGAAGGCGTTTCCATGCTGTTGATCATCAATTAGATGAGCTTGTAAGAGGAAATCCTGTCACCAATGAAGAATCAGATATATATGAAATGAAGGAAATTGAAAATAAAATCGCACAAATCGAAGGTAAGTTTGCAAAACAAGCTAAGCTAGCTCAAAGGTTATCGACAGAACGGGCTGAAGAGAGAGAAAAAAGTCTTCAGGAGGTGGTGGTTCAGGAGCGGAATCGTTTGGCTAGAGAACTGCATGATTCTGTAAGCCAGCAATTGTTTGCCGCTTCCATGATGATGTCTGCCATCAACGATGTAAATCCACCTGAGGATGGGACTGTGCGAAAACAGATGCAAATGGTAGAAAAAATGATTCATCAATCTCAGCTGGAAATGAGAGCTCTGCTGCTTCATTTGAGACCTGCCGCATTAAATAATAAAACATTATCAGAAGGGGCAGAAGAACTTCTGTATGAGCTGACTCAAAAAGTTCCTATGGATATTGAGTGGACAGTGGAATCGATTGAAGTAGATAAAGGCGTGGAAGATCAGTTGTTCCGAATTCTCCAGGAGTCTGTATCAAATACGCTAAGGCATGCAAAGGCAAGTACTCTACACGTCATGTTGATTGAACGGGATGGGAATATCATTTTAAGAGTCGTAGATGATGGGGTAGGCTTTGTAGTAGAAGAAGCAAAAACAAGTTCCTACGGACTTCAAACCATGCAGGAGCGTGCGTTCGAGGTGGGTGGAACTTTAAAGATCGTCAGTTTAAAAGAGGAAGGAACAAGGCTTGAAGTTAAAATCCCGTATCGTAAAGAAGGAGGGGAGACGCTATGATAACGGTTTTGTTTGCGGATGATCATGAAATGGTCAGAATTGGAGTGTCAGCCTACTTAACAGCACAGGCAGATATTGAGGTGATCGCGGAAGCGAGTGATGGAAGGGAGGCAGTCGAATTAGCTTTACAACATCGTCCGGACATTATCCTCATGGATCTAGTTATGAAAGAAATGGATGGAATTGAAGCGACCAGGCTGATTGTTGAGCAGTGGCCTGAGGCCAAAATCATTATTGTCACCAGTTTCTTAGACGATGAAAAAGTATATCCGGCACTGGAAGCTGGAGCGGTCAGTTATATGCTGAAAACTTCAAAGGCTGAGGAAATTGCTAAAGCAATCCGGGCTACCTATAAAGGACAGTCAATTCTTGAGCCTGAAGTGACGGGGAAAATTATGAATAAGATGAGAACTCCTCAATCCAATCACCTCTATGAGCAGCTCACGGCACGAGAAATGGAAATTCTACTGCTTATGACTGAGGGGAAAACGAATCAGGAAATTTCTGATCAGCTGTTTATAGCCCTGAAAACAGTGAAGGTTCACGTGAGTAATATTCTCGGGAAGCTTGAAGTTCACGACAGAACCCAGGCGGTGATCTATGCTTTTAAGCATGACCTCGTTAATTAAATTTGTTCTCTAAACCGTAGGCTACGGTTTATTCAAAATAAAAGAAACAGTAGTAAAAGTGAAAAATAATCAGCTTCACGTACACTCTTTTCAATTTCATTATCCTTTGCTACTGAAAAAACTGGAGTTTTTAAAAAACGTATGTAAATTTAAAGTAAAAGATTACATGATTTTGTAATTATTCTCTTTAATTATGCTTTAGAAGGCTGCATATTTGTTACACTTTGACCAGAGTCTAATGCTTGTTTATCCATATTTTCGGGAATACCAAGTGGAAGAGGTGATATCTGTGAAATGGAAGAATCAATCCGCAGTTCAAGAGAGCTGGTCTGGAGAAATATCAAATAAAGAACAGAAAGAAAAAGCAGCTCGCCAAGTGAGTGAGATGGTGAAGAATGGAGATGTGATCGGAGTAGGCTCCGGCTCCACTTCTTATCTGGCCCTAAAAGCAATTGCTGCCAGAGTGCAGAAGGAAGGACTTGATATATTAGCAATCCCAACCTCTCATGAAGCTTCATTAAACTGTGCTACATTAGGAATTAAGACGACTGATCTAATAAATAGTCGTCCAGACTGGGGTTTTGATGGAGCGGATGAGGTTGATGCTGATAACAGGTTAATTAAAGGAAGAGGCGGAGCTATGTTTGCAGAAAAACTAGTGATGGCGAGCTCTCCAAAAACGTACATTTTAGTAGATGGAAGTAAATTCGTTTCTAGACTGGGTGAAAAATTTGCTTTACCGATTGAGGTGGATCCAAGAGCGCTTCACCTGGTGGAAACGAAACTTAAAGATATGATGAAGACAAAACTTAAATTGAGAATGGCTAAAGGGAAAGATGGCCCTGTTATTACTGAATCGGGAAATTTGATTTTGGATATGACATTAGAGGAGACGGTGGATAATGATCTTGAAAATCGACTCCGTTCTATTCCTGGAGTTATAGAGACAGGCTTATTTATTGGGTATCCCGTGGAAATATTAACAGTTTGAGCCCATTTTACTAATAATTGTTGGTACTCCGTAATACTTTTTCTATAATAGTAGTAAATCCTTCATTCAAAAGGGGAATCATTATGGGACTGCCAGAGACGATTGTTTATCAGGATGAACGTTATCCATTCATTGTGCTTACACCGATTGGAAAGAAAAACAAGTTTATAAGATCGGTCGGTCATAAATTTGAACGGGGGTTATTATCAAGATTGAATGATACAATTCTCGATCAAATGGAGCACATGAATATAGATGCTGCCCCAATTCGTCGTTATTTGGGTATTTCAGGTGAAGCGGTTCTGCCTGTATCACTGCAAAAAGACGAAACGGTATATCCACATTTATTGCGCCCAGAGCTTTTCTTATGGAGCCCATTGTCTGAAGAACATGGACTGCCTTTAAAAGATTCCTATATTTATAAAACGGATTTCACCCAATTGTCTTCTGAAAAGTTGAATGATCATATTGCAGAGGTGTTGGAAGACTACAGATTCTTGGCAGATATAAGCGAATATCCACGCGATTACTGGCTCACAAAGATCACAATAGCTTTTCACAGCCACCCGATCGTTAAGCTTATCCATGAAAAGAGGGAAGTCATGGACGCTGTTGAAGTTATGAATCAATCAGCGCTTCTATCTGTAATCAAATACCCTGAAGATATAGCTTATTGGCGTCACCGAGTAGGGATTGTGATGCGTCCTTTCCGATCACTGCCAGAAAAGTGGCTTCAGAATTCAGACAGTAGCTGTCCACACGAAAAACAGTTGCAATTCGATTCAGCTAACCGCACCATCTGCTGTTATTGTGAAACATGTGATTTCTGTCTTTATTATCAAGTAGATGAGGACCGGGTTTATTTTGAAGAGGAATTTGATGAAGAACGTGCCCGGAAGCGCATGGTTACGATTGAGGATCAATTCAATAATATAGCTAAGCAGAATGAAGCGCTGCTTGAACAGCTCCTCCAATTAAGATCCTTAAAAAAGCAATTGGGAGCTGCCCGTAAAAAACTTGAAGAAAGTATGCAGCTGGTGCATCAGATCGAACTTTATCAACCGGAGGAAGCTAATCTTTCGGCCTACCCACTCTTATATATGTATGATAAGCTGAGCCGCACAAATATTCCAGAACGCACATCTTCTTCAGAACTGTGCTGGCTGTCAAGAGTCGAACTTGATGATGTACGGATGCTGAAAGAACTTCCGGAATGGTTGCAGTTGGTGCCCGAGAACGTTTACCCCATGACCAGTCATGTACTGGAAGAGCTTAAAGGAAAATTGGAAGAGGTTCGTTATGGAGAAGACGATATCATTATTACAATTAAAGGAAGACCGGTAACCTATGCTTACACCCAGCAAATTCTGGACTTAATCTATTACTATGGTACGGATTATCCCGCTCATATCCTCGTTCATGTGCTGGCCGGAAAGGCTACAAACAAACTCAGGACCCTGAACTTGCATGAAACCAGATGGTTTGGCTTACTTTCCGAGTGGCCAGAGAAACATATTCAGAAATTGTTTAATCAGCTTCAAAAACAAGGCTGGATTATGAAACAGCGAAAAGGATATTCAGTCAGTGATTTTGCTGAAGAGGTTATGTAAAGAGCGTTCTTGGCCGATATTAATATAGAAAAGCTTTTTTAGTGCACTGAATTCATGATAAAGACCTGCCTTGGCAGGTCTTATTTGCATCCATCGTGTATCCGCTTCCTTGTGCTATAATGCTAATATAGCCCGACAATTGACCGCAGCCATGAGGGCTTCTCTAAATAAAATTGTATTCAATAATGATGAAAAGTATGTTAACAACACACCAAGGTATACATAATGTTTGAAGGAGGTCATAAACAATGAAATCCATTTACCAAAAAGCTCTAGGAGAGCAGTTTTATCAATTACATCCTGCGATGCAGAAAAAATACGGCATCACAAGCGAGGATAATTTAATGATGCTTGGACAGGGAAGAATGACAGAAATTCGCGGAGCCCATCCTATCCTCCGGCCATTTTTTCTTTTAGGAAATTTTGATCACCTGGTGTTTGCTGAAAGAGGGAAGCAGGTTCCTTTTACTCTTGAAAACTATGCCTATCGAGATGATCAAGGCAGAGAAACTATGAGTTGGATACGGCGTTTTTTCTTTCCTTATTCCATCCGGGGATTTGATGCAGCGATGCGCTTTGATGAAGAAAAGCAGAAAATTATAGATGATTTAGGGAAGTCTGCACTTCTTCAAACGGAGCTTGATCTTCATGTAACGGCAGAAGGGGGATTGTACATGGAATCCGTACAAACATCTTATCAAAATAAGTTTCAAGTGCCAGGACCGACAACCTCTGTGTACGAACATTATGATGAAGATCATGAAGCTTACCGGGTGCATGTCCATGTTGAATACGGCATGTTAGGAACGCTGTTAATGTATGAAGGTATGGTCCATACTGAGTTTCTGCCGATGACTTATAAGAACATCCCGGAGCGTGGAATCCTGGAATAAATGGAAAGGAGCAAGGCCTGTGAGTGATAAGGACTCTAAAGAGAATGAAAAGGTTCATACGGATTTTAAAGAACGCATGACCTATGGAGAATACCTGCATTTAGACGAATTGCTGTCTGCTCAAAAGCGTTTGTCCTCTCATCATGATGAAATGCTGTTCATCATTATTCATCAGGTAAGTGAATTATGGATGAAGCTGATCCTTCATGAGCTAACAGAATCGATCCATGCCATTCAGAAAGGTGAATTGGCTTCTGCGTTTAAGATGCTTGCCAGGGTTTCTAATATTCAAGTGCAGATTATTCATGCATGGGATGTTCTTTCCACTCTGACTCCTGCTGAATATATAGAATTTCGGGACAAGCTGGGACAGGCTTCTGGATTTCAGTCCTATCAATATAGAATGGTTGAATTTGCCCTAGGCTATAAAACCCCTCATGTATTGAAAATTTATCAGAAATCGCCTGATCTCCATGAAGAACTTACAAGAGCTTACGAATCTCCAGGAATTTATGATGCCGCTATACAAAAATTAGCAGAAGCGGGTCTGGATATTAGTTCAGATGTACTTCATCGCGATTATACAAAGTTATATGAAAAAGATCCTACTGTAGAAAAAGCGTGGATGATAGTATATAAAGATGTCAATCAATACTGGGATTTATATCAGTTAGCTGAGAAGCTGGTTGATATTGAGGATCGCCTACAGCAATGGCGTTTTCGTCATATGAAAACGGTTGAGAGAATCATTGGCCATAAAACTGGTACAGGGGGATCCTCAGGAGTCGGGTATTTGAAAAAAGTGCTGGATCACAGATTCTTTCCTGAATTATGGGATGTTCGTACAAGTCTATAGCTGACGGATTAATCTGAAAATAACAAATACATTAATACAACATTACATTTGTGTTACAATAGGTGGTGCCAAAAAACTAGCAAAGAGGTACGACTAATGAAACCTATTATTATATACATGGCTCTTTTTAGCTTACTGTTAATGGCAGGCTGTTCTTTCATTGCAAATGCTAATGAGGATTCCAAAACCAGTCAGGCAGAGCCCATCTATGACGTAAATATACAAACGGAAATTGTAGAATTTGAAGAATATCATATCACAGTCCATTACCCGGACACGCCGAATAATCAAATTAATCAAACCATAATAGACTATGTAAACCAGAAAAAGGCAGCTTTTAAAAAAGAGAGCTATAAGGCCTTACAGGAAAATGAAGTTAAATCTTCCCATGAATTGCACATCGATTATGAAGTACTGCACCAGGATCATCGTTTTTTCGTAGTGCAGTTTGAAGAAACAATGGATGTAGTACCAGGGGAGCCGGTCATTAAAAAAACCACTATAAATTTCGATAAAAAGAACGGAAAACGCATCGAATTGAAAGACTTGTTTAAGGAAGATCTTCCTTATATTGATCGACTCGTGGAATTTACGGCTGGTACCCTGAAGAAAGATGGGGACTATTCGGAAGATATGGATAGTGCGTTAAAAACGATCTTTAATAACAATCTTCATATTGCTTTGACCGGAGAAGGAATTGCTGTTTATATCAATGGTGTAGCAGATTTTCCTGAAAAGGTTGTTCTTGGGGAGAAAGCTGTAAATGAATTGTTGCGTCCTGAATATGCAAATGCATTAGAATTGACTGGAAACATCAAAAAGGAAGAGCCAATATATAAAGAAGAAGACTCAACTTTCTCTGCTGAAGATTATCGTTCACAACATGGACGTTCGGGAAGCAAAGAGGTTGCTCTCACATTTGACGATGGTCCTCATCCTGAGGTGACAGCCAATATCCTTGAAACATTAAGCGAGTACGAAGCTCGCGCTACTTTTTTTATGATAGGAAAACGGATTAGCTACTATCCTGAAGTTGCCAAGCAAGTAGCTAAAGAGGGTCATGAAATTGGAAATCATACGTGGGATCACCCTCGTTTATCCCGCTTACCGCAAAAAGAAGTGACGCAGCAAATTGATTCAACTCAACAGATTATTAAACAGGTAACTGGACAAAAGCCTGATATTATCCGTCTGCCATTTGGAGATCGTCCTCCTGTTACCTACAAAAAAGAGATCGGCACTGTGCCTTGGACTGTAGAAGTAAAAGGATGGCAAAAACTTGAGCCTTCTCAAGTAGCAGAGAATGTTTTATCTCAAGTGGAGGATGGTTCTATTATTTTACTTCATGATCTTCAACCGTCTATGGAGGAAGCTGTAGAATTAATTGTGAAGTCATTAAAGCAGGAAGGCTATACATTTGTAACGGTTAGTGAATTAAATTAAGTAAAAATAAAGCAGCCCGGGCATATCGCCAGGCTGCTTTATTTTGTATGTTAAATCAAGCTCAGTTAATCTTATTTCCAATCCAGGAAGCCCAGTCGTTGAACTCCACTAAAAATCCATCATGACCGTAGTCGGTATCGGAGTGAAAGTGTTCACTCCCTGGGACATGGTCGCTGAAGCTTTTAATAAAATCAAATGGGTAAAGCAGGTCGTGTTCGAAACTTAGTGTGTATACTTCCGCTTCATAATGCTGAGACGCCTGCTTCCAGCCGCCTCGCCCCCGTCCAATATCATGGTGATTCATGGCTTCCAGTAAATATAGATAACTGTTAGCATCAAAGCGATCTTTAATTTTATCGCCTTGATAGTCTAGATAGGACTGAATATCGTAGGATGCATCTTCTTTTTGATTCCGATCAAACCGCTTCTGGAAAAGGGTTTGGCTCCGGTAAGTGATCATCCCTGCCATTCTTGCAATTTCGAATCCTTTGAGGTGTTGGTTCGAAGGGTAGTTTCCATGGTTAAATGAGGGGTCATCCTTAATGGCACGCGCTCCGATGTGATTAAAAGCTATTCCATAGTCACTTAAATAAGGTGTCGCAGCAAGAATAAAGAGCTGTTTCATATAAGTCGGATAAAGCAGTCCCCATTCATAGGCTTGCATGCCCCCGAGAGATCCGCCAGCGACAGCATGGAGGCGATTGATCCCAAGTTCACGTAAAGCCATCCGCTGTGAATGAACGATGTCACGAACGGTTACCGGCGGAAAACTTAATCGGTACGGTTCACCAGTTTCCGGGTCTAAACTGGCTGGACCAGTAGACCCGTGGCATCCACCTAATACATTAAATGTTATAACCTGAAACTGGGAGGTATCAATGGGTAGTCCTCTGCCAATCAATCCGGCCCACCAGCCAGGCTGTTCCTCAGAACCAACCGCATACTGGTTTCCTGTTAACGCATGGCAAATTAAGATAGTTGGAGCACCAGGTGGGCCGAATCGTTCATAAGCCAGTTCCACATTTGGCAATTGATCGCCGGATTCAAATGTAAAAGAACCAATTGAGATGGTTTTATTCTGAGACTGATAGCTGGTGGGATTTTTTACAGACATGTTCATGCCTCCTTTCCAGTTTAGACAGAGAGTGGTGTTTCCGTGTAAGACTGCCCGGAACGTAACGCTATTATAGATTCGTAAAGACTGAGTCCTTTAACGAGATTATCCTGATCTTCTGGTACCGATTCTCTTGACCATAACAAGCCAGGATTAATCTCTTGAGCTGAATGGATCAATTCTTGATCGAGCTCTTTTGCATAAAGAACATCAACCACAGGCAGGGAGGAAGCCTTAAGGTCTTCAAGGTTTTCCGTTTCCACAACCTGAAAACCTAAACGTGAAAGCTTCTTCGCTTCGATTGAAAGTTCATCGTTGGAAGCAGTTCCCGTAATAGCGATAACTCTCTGACGCAGTTCATTATTCGAACGATCCAACGAGGACGTCAGTGTCTCTTCTACAAGGGTTTCGGCGTGATGATAAGGTTTTGAAAAACCGGTGGCTTCTTTAAGGCCCGCATCCAGCTCAGCTATTAGATCTTCTATTGATTCAAGCCCTACAGACAAACGTACTAATTCTTCCGTTACCCCGGATTTTTCGAGATTCTCATCACTTAACTGCTGGTGTGTGGTAGAAGCAGGATGAATAATTAGTGATTTCGCATCCCCAACATTGGCTACGTGAGACCAGAGGTTCGCTTGATCAATCAATTTTTTCCCTGCCTCACGCCCACCTTTAATGCCGAATACGACGATCGATCCATATCCATAACTGAAGTATTTCTTAGTAAGCGGATGCGTTGGGTGCTCAGAGAGTCCGGGGAAATTCACCCATTCAACGCCTTCATGAGACTGCAAGTATTCAGCAATTTCAAGAGCCTGATCAGAGTGTTTAGTGATTCTTAAATGAAGGGTCTCAAGACCTTGAAGCAGCAAGAATGCGTTATGTGGACTTAAGCAGGCGCCCGTGTCACGGAGCAGCTGCACTCTCAACTTAACAGCGAATCCGGCTGGACCTACATCCAGACCAAAGCGGACGCCGTGGTAACTTTCATCAGGTTCCGTGAATCCTGGAAATTTTTCATGATTCCAGTCGAAGCGCCCACTGTCTACCACGAGCCCGCCGATTGTCGTTCCGTGACCGCCAATCCATTTTGTAGCCGAGTGAATGACAATATCCGCTCCCCAGCTGATCGGTTTGCAAATGTAAGGAGTAGCGAACGTGTTATCGATGATAAGAGGAATATGATGTTCATGAGCTACATCAGCAACCGCTTCAATATCCAGCACATTTAAGCTCGGGTTACCGATTGTTTCAGCAAAAATAGCTTTAGTATTAGGGGTAACCGCTTTTTGGAAATCTTCTGGGCTGGTTCCTTCAATAAAATGAACAGTAATTCCATATTTAGGAAGGGTGTGTACGAACAAGTTATAGGTCCCCCCATATAAATGGGAAGAGGCTACAATTTCATCTCCAGCGCTGGCAATATTCAAAATGGCCATCGTTATGGCAGACATGCCTGAAGCGGTGGCTACAGCCGCGGCACCATCTTCAAGTAAAGCAATGCGCTGCTCTAATACATCGACAGTTGGATTCATAATACGCGTGTAAATGTTGCCAGGCTCTGCTAATGAAAATAAGTTCTGGGCATGGTCAGTGTCATTAAAAACGTAAGAAGTGGTCTGATAAATCGGAACAGCACGTGATCCAGTAGTCGGGTCGGGCTGCTGACCTCCATGCAGTAATAAAGTTTCAGGTCCAAATTTGTGAAAAGGTAATGTCATTAATAATCCTCCCTAAATTTATCATTCATTAATTCTAAAATTAAAAAGCCCTCTTCTTAAGTAAGAAGAGGGCGTAGCAATCAGTTCCTCCACTTATCTTCCAGATCCATAGATCTGTAGGAATTAGCACCTTTTCAAGTATCTCCTTGAAGGTTGCCGGGCGTCACAGGGCCTAGTCCCTCTGCCACTCTCGATAAGAGTTTTTAATATTCAGCTATTTATTAACTTGTATGGAATTATAAATTGTTTTATGCTTAATTGTCAAACTATTTGTGCAAAAACCAAATACGTTTGAAATGTCAGTGGGGTGGGAATGGTTTAGCAAGTATAGCAAAAGGAGTGAATAGACATGAAGGAATACACAGTAGCACCTAATAAAGACGTAACAGGCTGGTTGATCAAAATAGAAGATGTTGCCCCTACGGATTTGTATGATGAGCGTGATACGGCAGTAGCAAAAGCTGAAGAAATGGCTCAAGATAACAAACCAAGCAGACTCTATATTTTAGATCAGAACCACGAAGTTGAAGAAGAAAGAAGTTATTAATTAAGAAGACTCCCAAAATGGGGGTCTTTTTTTATAAGTAGCACTTTTATATTATCGTACAATATTATTAAAGAAAAGCTCCCGTTTGTTGAAGACTCAGTTTCGAGATATTGGAGGAGCGGAAGGTCCTCCGGGGGACGATTTCGCTTTCCGTGGGCATGTGGTAAGCTTCCTCAGGCTTCGCCTTCCGGGATCTTACCGATCATGTTCATCCCACAGGAGTCTACATCACCCCCCTCCGGACCTTGCCGAATCAGAAGCTCGAAAATGCACCAAAAATGCCTACTAAAATTAACTGGAGAGCGAAAGAGTATCTAACTTATTTAAGTATGCAATCCCTGATATATAAGAGGTTAAGGCTGATCCAGAGCGATTACCTCTCTTATAGAAGGGTCCGTTCACTCCTCAATCATAGGATGGCGGAGGAAACGACGAGACTCCCGCGGGAGAAGGAGCTAGGCGAGACCCCACAGGGAGTGATAACGACTGAGGAGGCTTGCCAGTTCCCCCGCAGGAAAGCGAGTTGTTTCCGCAGCCAACACCCTCTCTAAATGAGCAACGGACCCGAATTATCTCGAATTCGAGTCTTCAATAATCCGGCCCTATTGCTTAATAAGCTTTTTATTATAAATTGTGAACTTAATTTATTAGATCAGTTAAGGATGTGTGAAGAGGGCGAGTCTTATCGGAGATTCGGGTGTATTGGGGCGACTTGTTAATTTTAAAGAATTTTGAAATAATTATGATTACATAATTCCCATTGGGAAAATCGTCACTCTATGTAAAAGGAAGTAACGATGTTAGAAAGGAAAGAATTTTAAGTCCTGCCAGGGTATTATGCGTACATAAATTCTTATAAATTGTAGTCGGATAGAAGGGAGTCACATCTATGGTGCTGGAGATGGACAACGTATCTTTAAGACGCGGAGACAGATGGATTCTAAAAAATATTAATTGGCATATTGAAGAAGGACAGCACTGGGTCCTGTTGGGGCTGAACGGTTCTGGGAAAACGTTTATCCTTAATTTACTAAATGCGTACACCTTTGCAACAAAGGGAGAGGTTAATGTATTAGGTATGCAATTTGGGAAGACTTATCTTGCAGAACGACTGCGTAAACAGATTGGGTTTGTATCTTCAGCGATTCAGCAGAAGATTCATCAGGAAGATAACGCTTTTGAAGTGGTGCTGAGCGGAGCGTTTGCTTCCATTGGACTTTACGAAACCCCTACGGACGCTATGAGACAGAAAGCTATATCATTGCTTGAAGACCTTGGATGTATGGACTATGCTAATCGAAACTATGAAACTCTTTCAAGCGGGGAAAAACAGCGGGTTTTAATTGCACGAGCATTAATGGCGGATCCTTCTCTCTTAATTCTAGATGAACCCACTAACGGCCTGGATTTTATTGCACGCGAAAAGTTACTAGAATCCATCGAAGAGATTGCAAAAAAACCAGGTGCTCCCACTATGATTTATGTGACTCATCATGTAGAAGAAATTCTTCCGATTTTCCACAAAACTTTACTGCTTAAAGAAGGAGAAGTCTTCAACGCAGGAGACACAACTAAAATGATTACGAGTCTGCAGCTTTCATCCTTTTTTGGATTGGACGTAGAAGTACGCTGGCACAACGAACGTCCTTTTCTTTCTAAAGTACAGGGAACTTCCGTATAACCAACAAGCAGCTCCCGATATAAGCACTGGTGATAAAATTTATGCCCAGTCTTCCTATGGATTAATTAGCTGTTCCCTACTTATCCAGTTTGCCCATCATTCTTATTTGTGTTAAATATAAGAAAGGAATGCGTGGTATATCAAAATTTTATTCTTGAATAGCAGTTGAAAATATCTGTAAGCTCTTATATGATAATGATTATATACAGTTTCAGAGCTTTGATTTCCGTAGAGGAGTGATCAAATGTTAAAGGAATCGGACTTTCCCACAGATGAACTGAAAGAACAGTGGATAAAGGTGCGAAACAAAAAACTGGAAGAAATGGCTCAATATATCCAGCGCTATTTTCATCTTACTAAAGTCAGAGAGAATAAAAGCAGTTATGAAGTGCAAGGCTACTTCTTTCAGCCTGGCTTTGGCGAGGTAAGAATGGCGTTTGAATTCAGCTACGAAAATGTGGCTAAATTTACGGACTTATTTGATGAACCTATTGAAGAAAAAAGCTAAACGATGAAGATGAAACCCCGCTCTAAATTTTTAGAGCGGGGTTTTTATTGGATTATGGGGTTTTCCGGATCTTATATACAAGCGTTTTCAATTACTTTATTTTCAATATAATGTTAGGATGAAACCATTCAATGAGGAAGAGGTGGGAGTTTGAAAAAGCTTAAGCTTGGTAATAGCGAATTAGAAGTTGGGGAAATTTCTTTAGGTTGTATGAGGATTAATAAACTTGAAAAGAAAGATGCCCGATATGTGATTGAAAATGCGATGGATACAGGAGTCGATTTATTCGACCACGCAGATATTTACGGAGCAGGAGAATCTGAGTCTGTTTTTGCAAAAGCGATCGACATGAATGATGATGTTCGTGAAAAAATGAAGCTGCAGACAAAATGCGGCATTCGTGATGGATATTTTGATTTTTCTAAAGATCACATTCTTGAATCTGTGGAAGGCAGTCTGAAACGGCTGAAAACAGATTATGTAGACAGTTTATTACTGCACCGCCCAGATGCTTTGTTTGAGCCAGAGGAAGTGGCTGAAGCCTTCGCTGTGTTAAAAGAAAGTGGGAAAGTTCGCTATTTTGGTGTGAGTAATCAAAATCCGATGCAGATCGAACTATTGAAAAAGTATTTGAAGGAAGATTTAATTGTGAATCAGATGCAGTTAAGTGTGGTACATACACCTATGATTGATGCTGGGTTCAATGTGAATATGCAAAACGATCCAGCTGTTATGCGTGATGGAAGTATCATAGAGTACTGTCGTTTACATGATATATCTATTCAGGCCTGGTCACCGTTTCAGCATGGGATGATTGAAGGGCCATTCGTTGGAAATAAGGAATTCCCGCAAGTCAATGCGAAGCTAAAAGAGCTGGCAGAAAAGTATGGAGTCACAGATTCATCCATCGCTATTGCCTGGATTCTTCGCCATCCGGCTAATATTCAGCCAGTAGTAGGCACGATGAACACAGAGCGTATGAGAGACATAGCAAAGGCCTCTAATATAGAGTTAACCAGACAAGAATGGTATGAACTCTATATTGCAGCCGGGAATGAGCTGCCTTAATAGGATGTGTACAGATTAATGAAATAAGTGCTGTCTTATTTCATTTTTCCCTCTCACCGTCTACTTTTACTAGAGAATAGGATCTTCTCAAAAACTGAAACTAGAGTTTTTGAGTGAGTATCCGTTACGATGAAATAAATGACTAATTAAAGGTGAGTTGAAATAATGAACGATCGATTTGATGTTATCATTGTAGGGGCAAGAGTGGCCGGTTCAAGCCTGGCCATCCAACTAGGCAAGCTTGGGAAAACCGTGTTACTACTGGATAAAAACTCATTTCCCAGCGATACGCTTTCCACTCATCACATGTCGCATGTAGATTATTTAAAGAAGCTCGGTGTACTGGATAAGGTGGAATCGAAAGGTTTACGACAAATTAACCGGATGCGTACATACATTGGGCAAAGTTTTGTTGAAGGACCCAGATCCTCTTACACGATTATTCCTAAACGCGATCATTTAGATCACATTCTTCTAGAAGAAGCGGAAAGATATGAGGGTGTTTCCTTTCAACCATCCACCACTGTTCGCAATCTTCTATGGGAAGGTGATAAGGTGGTCGGAGTCTCTGTGGATCATAAACATGGAAGTTCATCTTATTATGGAGATTTAGTTGTAGGTGCGGATGGTAAGTATTCCAATATCGCAAAATGGGCAGCTGCAGAGAAGTATCATAATCAAGGAGCGCTGCGGCCTGTTCTTTACGGGTATTATGAAGGGGTAGAGCCACTTGCCGAACCTGCCACAGAGATATTTCTACACGAAGGAAGAATTGGCTTTCTGTTTCCAATGGAGCAGGGAAGAGATTGTCTTGGTCTGGAAGTGCATCCAGATGAATTTAAAACAATGATGAAGGATCCGCAGGCACACTTTGAATCCATGTACAAACAGCTTTATGGAATGGAAAGACGCTTAGCAGGAGCTTCTTTACAAGGGAAAATTATAGGCACCTCCGGCATGCCGAATTTCTTTAGACAGGCCTACGGTAAGGGGTGGGCGCTCCTTGGGGATGCCGGCCACAGTAAAGATCCTAGTACAGGCCTTGGCATTAACGATGCATTTATGCAGGCTTTTCTTTTAGCAGAGTCTATTGAGCTTTATGAAGAAGGTGAAAGCTGGGAAGAAGTTATGAGAATCTTTCAGGAAAAGAGAGATGGCCAGCTGCTTCCCGGGTTCCAGTTAACTCTGAATTACATTCAAAGCTTACGAAGCTGGACGAGTAATGAAATGGCTCTGTTTCAAGCTATGGCCGCAAATCCAATGGTATGGAATAAGCTGGTTCCTAAAATCGCTGACCATTTAAAGGAAGACACTGATGATATTCCGCTCTTACATCAATCTGTTGAACTCGAAGCTGTGCAATTTGGATTTGAGAAGGAAAGAAGAGAGGAATAATTAATAATATGAGGTGATGCAGCCGTGAGCTGGACAAAAGATAAGGCTTATGAAAAGTTGCAGGAGATTTACACGGACAAAGTGATGCAGGATGAGAAGCGACGGATCTTTCAGCAGGTTTATAACCATCTGCATGAACACTTGGATGATCTTGCTGTTAAGTCGGGTTTAAAAGAGGAATCTCTGAAACAGTTGAAATTTTTCAAAGAATATACATTTATGCCTGGCGACAATTTGTTTCAGTCCATGCGCTATGTTTTTCTATTAGCTCGTGGTGAAAGAGAAAGGGAACCTCAAGAAACCAGTCAACATCTGTCGCGAATTTACCGCGCTCTATTTCAACCGGCAGGACTTAAAAATCCTTATATTCCGGAATCCTTTTGGAAAACTCCGCTCGGTGTAGCTTGCTCCGTTGCGGAAGATGGTGTAGAGTCTGTTTATCCTGTTCTGGATGAAGTGATAGAAGCCGAAGCATTTGAAAATGATTAAATAAAGACGCCTTCTATTCGGAAGGCGTCTTCTTATACGGGAAGAAGCTATAGTTGAAAAAACGTTCGGATTTGTCCTGCAATTCCCTGGTAGGATTGCAGTCCTTCTAAATTAGCTAACATCCCTTTTAGGATAGCCGGTCGTGGCTCCATTTTCTGTATTTCATCCAGTAGAACGGAAATGGTTACTTCAATGTCTCCATCTGATGACTCTCTTAATTGAACCAGGGTATCGATAATTTCATCTAGTTCATGATGAAAAAATTCTTTAGGAATAAGACTGCTCATAAGTTCTTCAGTAATGACCGGCTGATCCCCGCTATGTTTAAACCCGTCCACAATAAAATCCATTCGCCTTAGCATGGCGTGAGATAGCTCTTCTACGTCCATTTGGACATTCTCAATAATAATTAAATCTAAAAATGCTTTAAATATACCTTGAAGCAGAAGGCTTACTTCCCAGATAGCTGAATCGATTTCTTTACCGTAAATGGAAAGAAGATGCCTTTTGTAAAACAAGTATGAATTGAAGCGCATTTGAGTGAGGAAAGCTTCTATGTTGTCATTAAAAGGGATTGCCTGCTCTCTGATCTGCATAATAATAAACTCTCTATGTTCGGCAATTTCCTGAAATGTGACGGTCATTTGTTTCATAAACTTAGCTCTTGGTTCTAAATCAAGGGACTGGATAGCGTCCGTCTTTTTCTGTATATTTTGGAAGTAATAATTAAATATTTCCAGTAAAAGAGCATCTTTTGATTTGAAGTGTAAATAAAAAGCACCTTTTGAAATGCCGCATTCATTAGCAATTTCCTGAACGGAAGTGGAGCTAAATCCTTTTTTTGCAAATAATTTTATTGAGTGTTCAATGATGTGAATTGATTTCTGATCCATTTTCACTGCTCCTTGGCTGTTTATGGGGGTTAACTGTATAGGAATTTGAGTAGTTGCGTCTTGAAATGATGACTTGCACCTTAGGCGATTTAGACAAGTCAGTGAAATCTACGTATAATTCTTCGATTAAAAAGAATTTCTCATAGGACCAATGACCAGTGGTCAACGATAGCTGGTCTATAATCGAAACCTGATTGTTAATACCTAATCATAACTATAACTAAAATATAGGCTGTCCGGATGTCGTATTGAAGGAACAGCGGTACAGGTGTTAGATTTGCCTGCAAACTCTTCTGTATCCCGACTTTATTCTAACGTATTTCTTCTCAAAAGTCTCCGTGTCAAGAAAGAGAGGATGAAGCGTAAAGAAGAAGTGCGCAAAGAGTTGGATGAAAAAGCGATGGCTGCACAAAGTGTTAAAATTGTTGGAAATATAGTTTTATTTATTTTTTTCATCCGATCTACACTTATTCGGTGAAGTGCAGGAATTTATGGTGGTAGAAAGAAATGATACCATTTTAGAAGAGCTGAAGCAGGTTGGGTTTATTAAGGTTGCAGCTATAGAGATTCATTAGCTGTTTGAAGGCAGTGGAATGGGGATAAAATCTAGTATTCAGTCTCTAGAGGAACCCAAGGGTTTCTATTTGGGATTTTAGTGAATGCAAAACTTTAATTATACCAATAGTTTGTAAACAGCTGGGTGGGGTCAGCAAAAGTAAAAAGGTTAAAGTAGCTTAAACATTTTCTGTTAGAATAAGAACATCTCCAAATATATTTTCGGATGTGTTCTATATCTATATTTGTGGAAAATTAATTATAATAGACATGGAGGTGGAAGAATGAATAATTATGAGATTACGATTGTGGGCGCGGGCTTCTCCGGGATCACAGCTGCCAATCGATTTTTAAAGCAAGGAAGAAAAGATCTCCTGTTAGTCGATAAAAGCAAGAGTGTCGGGGGACGTCTCGCAACAAGACGAGTAGCCGGCGGTAAAGCCGACCATGGAGCTCAATTTTTCACGGTAAGAACGAAGGAATTTGAAGAAGAGGTTGAAGGATGGCTTGATCAAGGACGAATTAAGCGATGGTTTGGTGATGAGTACCCTCGTTATACAGCTGTAGACGGTATGAACAGCCTGGCTAAACACCTGGCTAAAGGCATTCCAACGTCACTACATACCACGGTGACCCGAATCGTCCAGAATACAAGTGGGTTTCGCTTATACGATGAGAATGGGAACGAGTGGCAGTCAGAAAAAGTATTGCTGACTATGCCTGTCCCTCAAATAATAGAGCTGTTAAAAGACAGTGAAGTACGTGTGGATTCATCTGTTTATAATCAGTTGAAGAAAGTTGTGTTTGAACCAACTTATGTAGGAATTTATAAGTTTAATCATCCTACAAATCTTCCTGAAGACGGTCATGTGGATACTGATCTTCCAGAAGGAATGGAACGAATGGTGGACCACGAGAAAAAAGGGATTTCAAAGGAAACCACAGTCAGTATCTATATGAAATCAGACTGGTCCAGGAAATACTACGGGGAAGACTATGTACTTTCTTTAATTAAAGAGAAGGCGGCTTCTTACTTAAATTGGAAAGACCTCGAGTCCGAACAGTTGAAGCGCTGGCGTTACGCTCAGGCGAAAAATGTTGTTCAATCTTCCTTTTTAGATCTATCTGGTGAAGGCACATTAGTAGCTGCGGGAGATGCATTTCTTAGAGAAAATGATGAAGCCAAGCGTACCCGCTTGGAGAGTGCTTACTTATCCGGGAAAGATGCAGCTGCTTATTTCAGCTGGTAAGCCATGTGAATAATCATAAAAAAGACGGCACCTGCAAATTTGAGGTACCGTCTTTTTTATGATTGGATCTGTTAAAATTCCGTGTTGATTTTAAAGAAAAGCTCCCGATACTGGAAGACTCAGTTTCGAGATAACTCGGGTCCATTCCGAAAAAAGGATGGGGCGGCTACGGAAACAACTCGTCTTGTTCCATCACCCAGACACTCGAGACATAAGCCGCTCATCAACGGATTGAAAAACCACAATCCTTTTGATGGTCGGCTTATGCTGGTCGTGTCTTTCGGGGTGATTCCACATTTGAGGCCCTACACGACGTAGGGTCGATCGACGTTGCCAAAGGACGTGGCGACCTTAGTCGATCCTCCTTTTACCAGGAGCTTCCTCGCTCGTTTCACTCCCTGCGGGATCTCACCTAGCTCCTTCTCCCGTTCTTACACTCAGGATAGGTGTATCATAAACCAATGCCTAAACGGCGTGGAGTGCTATCCAGCTCCAGCACCTAGCGTCTAGTGAGACTTCTCTCACTTCTGTACGATAAGGCAACATCGAATCGCTCCGCTCTTCGTGTTTTCTTTATCTCCGCCAGCTCAGTCCAGTCCATACGACGCTGACCAAGGTGCTTACGCTTTTAACCTGGGAGTCTCGTCGTTTCCTCCGCCACCCCAATGATATCTAGTGAACGGACCTTGCTATAGAAGACAGGAGCCAAGCTGTATCTGCCTCAAATGCTTCTATAACAGGGTTCCTACACGTAAACACACGTGAAAACCAGTGTGGATCTCGTTCATGGGAAGGCAATTATGGAAAGATTTTCGAGCTCTCCATAAACGCAAAGGGGCGGAAGAGAACGGCGAAGACTCCTGCGGGATGAACATGATCGGTGAGACCCCGCAGGGCTGTTAAGCCCGAGGAAGCTCACCACATGCCCGCGGAAAGCGAGCTGTTCCCTGGAGCCCCTTTCCCCAGAAAATATCTCGAAAACGAGTCTTACAGTAACCGGCTCTATTGTGTAATAAGTCTCTTATGAAAAATTAACTATAAAATTTAACAAAGCCTTTAATTAACTCGCTTTTGCTTCATATTTTCTTAGACGCTTCACGCGAGTCACGGTATAAACAGCAAGACCGGCCCATATAAGAGTAAATGAGATGGCGTGGATGTGTGTAAATGGTTCATTGTATAAGAAAACCCCAATGATCAGCATGATGGTCGGGGCAAAATACTGCAGAAAACCAACCATGGAAAGCGGAATCCGTTTTGCTCCTGCTGAGAATAGCAATAGAGGGATTGCGGTGACAATTCCAGCTCCGAATACAAGCACTGTAGTAAGAGAAAGCCAGTCTGTCTGCATCCATTGACCACTTTGCTGGTTTAAGAGATAGATAAGCGCAACAGGTGAGACGATAAGCGTTTCAATGGTTAATCCATACATGGCATTAAGGGGTACCAACTTTTTTAGTAACCCATAAGAACCGAAGCTAAAGGCAAGCAGCAGTGCAATCCAAGGTACTGAACCGAAGTTAATGGTCATAAACAATACACCGCATCCCGCAAGAAAGAAAGCAAGCCATTGAGCTCTTGAAAAGGTCTCTTTTAATACAACCATTCCGAGAAGAATGCTGACGAGTGGATTAATATAATAACCGAGACTGGCTTCAACGACATGATCGGTATTTACTGCCCATATGTAGGTGACCCAGTTTATGCTGATGGTTATGGAAGCGAGCGTTATACCAATCAATCGGATTCTATTATTTACGATGGCACGAAGCTCTTTCATAAAGGGCTTCCGTTTATTTATGACGATGACTAGAAATACCATGAAAATGAAAGACCATACAATCCTGTGGGCGAGAATCTCAAAGGCTGGAATCTGTTGAATCAGTTTCCAGTAGATGGGGAGGAACCCCCATAGAATATAAGCTCCTGCTGTATAAATAATTCCTAACTTTTGTTCGCTGATCATACAGAATTGATCCTCTCTGTGAGTATTACAGGCGAAGTTGATAAACTTTTCCAACTCGTATAGTATATCACCCTTTATGCTGAAAAAATATAAAAGCGCTGCCTCTTCTCAGGCAGCGCTTTGACGTTATAGCTGGTCCGGTTGTTCTTCTTCTGCATTTATCTCATCAGATGTGATTTGCTGCTGTTCAGGGTAAGGAAAAGCGATTTTCATAAGCGGCTGGTCAGCCGGGCCTTCCACAACTGTACCATCAAACGAGAACCTTGAACCGTGGCACGGGCAGTCCCAAGTGCGTTCTGCATCATTCCATTCCACTTCGCATCCCATATGTGTGCAGGTGGTATCCAAAAGGTGAATTTGATCTTCTTCATCTTTAAAAGCTCCCGCTCGTTCGCCTTTCCATTGAACGACTAATCCTTCCCCTTTTTTCAAATTTTGAGGACGGTCTGCAACAAGCTCAAGTTTGCCTTCTACCAAATGAACAGCGACATCAAAATTCTGGGAGAGAAATTGCTTCATACTAGGATCTGTTTTAAACCGGGATGGTTTGAACAGAGAGTGAAAAAGCGAATCCTCTCCTGCAACAGATTGAGAAATAAGCTGGGCGGCAAGGGTTCCATTCGTCATGCCCCATTTTCTAAACCCAGTAGCTATAAACACACGATCGTTCCGCCGGGTGATTGGACCAATATAAGGAACCTTATCAAGCGTCGTCAAATCCTGGGCGGACCATTGGAATAATTTCTTCTTAATTCCAAAGGTCTGAGCAGCAAATTCTTCAATTGCGTTATAGTGAAAGGATGTATTTACTCCCATTCCTGTTTTATGGCTTTCTCCTCCGACAAGCAAAATTGGTTTGCCATTGTATTCAGCTGTACGAATGGTTCGTTTTGGTTCATCAACAGAAAGGTACATGCCATCAGGTATTTCACGTTCAGGCTCGATAGCCATGAGGTAAGAACGTTCTGCGTACATCCGGCTGAAATAAAATCCTTTCCCGTCATAGAATGGGAAGTGACTGCAGGATACGGCTCTATCACAGGTAACGGTTGCCCCTGACCCCGTATGAATTTCAAGCTTGGCTCCTTCTTTAAGATCAGTGGCTTTTGTGTTTTCGTAGATTTCTCCGCCAAGCTTGGTAAACTCTTCTATTAAAGCGGATAAGTATTTTAGAGGATGAAAGCGCGCTTGATTATGCATAACAAGTGCTTTTTTGGCTTCAACATCAAAAGGAAGCGACTCATTAAGGGATCCTTCAATACCAATTTTTCTATAAGCTTCATATTCCTGATCAAGCTTAAGCGCTCCTTTATTGGTAGTGGCATATAACAGCGCGTCTTCCGTTTTCCAATCACAGGAGATGTCATATTTTTGAATCAATTCTTCAATTAAGGAAAACGCGCTCATCTGAGCTTGATAGTAGAGAGAGGCTTCCTCAGTACCGAAATGCTTCATTAATTCATAATAAATCAACCCATGCTGAGCAGTTACTTTAGCTGTGGTGTGACCTGTTGTACCATTTAACAAGTGATCAGAATCGAGTAATATAACTTGCTTCCCTTGTTTAGCTAATAGATAAGCGGTTGTAATTCCAGTGATGCCTCCCCCAATAACAGCGACATCTGCAGACGTATCTTCTTTTAATTCATCAAACGAAGGCAGTGATGTATCTTCCAGCCACAGTGGCTGTGGCTTTGTCCATTGTTGTTTATCCATGTTTTCCCTCCTGAAGAAGTCTTTGATTTCAGTGTTTCCTTCTTGTCGTATTTCATGTATTTTTTCCCATACCGCTATGACAATGGATGAAGTGGTGTAGTATACTTAACCTAGTGTTCTCAAGTGTTGAAGAAGGGAAGAAAGCAGATGGAAGTTTTCGTGGCGCGGCAGCCAATCTTGAATTTGAGCGAAGAAGTGTATGCTTATGAACTTTTATACCGTGACAGTCACGTGAATCAGTTCACTGCGATCGATGCCAGTCGAGCAACGACAGAAGTGTTAGTGAACAGCTTCCTAACGATAGGGCTGGATCGACTTTCCCAAAATAAACCTTGTTTTATTAATTTTACGGAAAAATTACTTTTAGACCAGATACCAAAGCATTTTAACCCTGGTCAGTTAATTGTAGAGATTCTGGAAGATGTTTGCTTTTCTGAGGACCTTATCGGAGAATGTCGTGATTTAAAAGAAAAAGGATACACGATTGCTCTGGACGATGTTATTTCCCTGGAACAGCTTTCAAATCCGCATCTGCTTCATTACATAGATATTATTAAGGTAGATATACGAGCGGTACCTGCAAAACTTCGTGCAGACATCATCCATTTAGCTAAAGCATATGATCTTACCCTGCTAGCTGAAAAAGTAGAGACGAGAGAAGAACATCAGGTTTGTGTCCTGGAGGGTTTCAAGCTCTTTCAAGGGTATTATTATAGCAAGCCGGTTGTCGTTTCAGGAGTAGATATTCCTTTTTTTACAGCGACATATTTTCAAATCATTGAGGAACTATCTGTCTCAGGCAGAGAAGTAGATGTAGAAAAAGTGGTTGATATCTTAGAGCAGGATCTTGCTCTAACTTATAAATTATTACGGCTGATCAATTCTTCTAATCATCAATACTCCCACTTTCCCATCCAGTCCATTAAACAGGCAGTAATGCTTCTAGGGGCCGACTCATTAAAAAAGTGGATGTATGTGCTTTCTGTTGAGCAAACGGAAAGGGCGGCTTCCACTGCTTCTCAATTTTTGGTTAAAACGAGCTTACTTAGAGCTAAGATGTGTGAGCAGGTCGCCATTAAGCTGCGTTGTGGCACTCTATCAGATGGATGTTTCTTAACGGGATTTATGTCACTAGTGGATGTAGGAACGAAGCAGACCACTTCAGAAGCTATTCAATCGCTGCCACTTGATGTAGAAATAAAAGATGCATTGAACGGATATCGGAATTTATACAGAAGGATACTGGATATAGCGATAGCCATGGAAAAGGCTGAATTCGAGATTCTTGATCGTTCACTGGAGGAATTAGGAATTGACTTTAGTGAAATATTTGAAATATACGGCCAGGCTATCGCCTGGGCAGATCGATTGTATCAGGAACACTTTTCTGACAATGAAACGGACAAAGTTATAAAATGAACACCCTTTTGGGTAAATAGAAATATAGTAATTAAGGAGGAGGGCGAAACACCTTCCTTTTTGTTAAAATTAATTGAAAACGCTTACAATATTAAGGGGTATTAGTTGAAGAAATAGGGGGATTAAAAGTGAATAGAAAAGAGAAACGTATGGAGACCTCTATGATTCATG
Organism: Halobacillus sp. B29; assembly: GCF_052246755.1. NCBI lineage: Bacteria > Bacillati > Bacillota > Bacilli > Caryophanales > Bacillaceae > Halobacillus > Halobacillus sp. B29. Next base: position 66,275 of record NZ_JBQQCM010000005.1, on the reverse strand, counting down.
GAGGCAAGCATTCCGATGAGTTCTTAAGAAGCTTATCCATGCCTATATTTCAAACATCCACTTTTTCATTTCAGACCGCTTCAGAGGGGGAGCGCCGCTTTTCAGGAGAAGAAGAGGGTTATATCTACACGAGACTGGGAAATCCTACTGTAAAAGCTTTGGAAGAGAGGATGGCAGTGCTAGAGGGAGGAGAAAGGGGATTGGCTTTTGCGTCTGGTATGGCGGCTGTTTCTGCCGTTATTATTGCCTTAACGAAAGCCAATGACCATATCTTATGTTCCAATGGTCTATATGGATGCACATATGGTTTACTGACGACACTCAAAGAAAAATATAATATTCAGCATGATTTCAGCTTAATGGAGACAGAAGAGGAGGTCAGGGATAGAATTACTGACTCTACTGCCTGCATATTTATAGAGACTCCTATTAATCCAACGATGAAAGTCATTGATTTACGGATGGTTGCTAAAGTAGCTGAAGAATATAATATTCCTGTAGTAGTGGATAATACTTTTTGCACACCTTACCTGCAGCGGCCGCTGGAGTTAGGCTGCGATATCGTTATTCATAGCGCTACAAAATACCTGGGTGGTCACGGAGACGTGATCGCCGGGCTTGTTGTAGGAAAAAAAGACTTTATGGATGAATTAGCAATGAATGAACAGAAGGATATAGGAGGGGTACTTTCTCCATTTGATGCCTGGCTTTTGATCAGAGGCTTAAAAACCCTTCATATTCGTTTAGATCGGCATAGTTCAAGCGCGGGAAAGATAGCTAAATATTTAAGGCATCATCCTTTAGTGAATGAAGTTTATTATCCAGATATTGAAAGTCCTAATCTGAAGGGGCAAATGTCGGATGGAGGAGGGGTGCTTGCTTTTGATATTGAAGGCGGAAAAGAGGAAGCACACCACGTCATGGATCAGTTAAAATTGATTAAGATCGCGGTAAGCCTCGGAGATGCAGAAACCCTTATTCAACACCCTGCATCGATGACACACGCTGTGGTTCCCGAAGAGGAAAGGAAGAAGATGGGGATTGGGGATAATCTCATTCGATTATCTGTAGGTCTTGAATCAGTAGACGACATTTGGGAGGATTTAGAACAAGCCCTGAATGCAGGAGCAGGAAAAAAGAAGCGGACGTAATACTCCGTTTCTTTTTTTGTTAAATCCCTAGTTAATCTTCCAGCTAAGCTCCCGTTTCTTTAAGACTTGATTTCGAGATAAATGGGTCCTTTACGTTAGATGGACAAGGGCAGGTGGGGAAATAACTCGTCTTGTTCCATCACCCAGACACTCGAGACATAAGCCGTTCGTGTCTATCGGGGTGATTCCACATTTGGACACTTTCCTATGGCCCTACACGACGTAGGGTCGATCGACGTTGCCACAGGACGCGGCGACCTTAGTCGATCCTCCTTATACCATGAGCTTCCTCGTTCGTTTCACTCTCTGCGGGATCTCACCTAGTCCCTTCTCTCATGGGAGTCTCATCATTTCCCCACCAACCCCACTATAATGTTGCAAACGGACCCTTTCAGAAGATGAAAGCTCTTCTCCTTAATCTGCATTAAACGCTTTTATAACAGGCTATTGTGCATCGTTATACCCTGAAAATAGGTACAGAACCACCTGGTCTAATTCCTTACGAGTTAAAGTGATTTCGAGCTTCTGATTTGGCCAGGTCCGGAGGGGAGGATGAAGACTTCTGCGGGATGAACATGATCGGTGAGACCCCGGAGAGCTTTAGCTCGAGGAGGCTCATCACATGCCCGCGGAAAGCGAATCATCCCCCTCCGGACCTTTCTTCTCATGAAAATATCTCGAAACTGAGTCTTCCACAATCCGGCCCTTTAGCTTAATAAGTCGCGTATTATATTAAAGTTTTACAAAGCTTTTTTTGATGAAAGTTCAATGATGAGTTTATTGATAGTAATCTAGGGAAAAATACAATTAGCTTCACTTTCAATAGTAGACTACCAATTGTATAATGAGAAAGTATTTTTATTCGGTAAAGGAAGGGTGAAGATAATGTTAAAAAATTTATTTGGTAAAAAAAGTGTAGAAGAACAATTAGTTGCTCCTTTGAACGGAAAAGTTGTTTCTTTAGATGAAGTGGATGATCCTGTATTTAGCCAGCGCATGATGGGTGATGGCGTTGCCATTCAACCTACAGATGGAAAAGTGGTCAGTCCAATCAGTGGGGAGATCGTACAAATTTTCCCTACGAACCACGCCGTTGGAATTAAAACGAAATCAGGTGTGGAAGTATTAGTTCATATTGGACTGGAAACCGTCAGTATGGAAGGTGAAGGCTTCGAAGGTCATGTGAAAACTGGTGACAAAGTGAATGCTGGAGATCACCTCATCACATTCGACCCTAAACTTGTAGAGGAAAAAGCTAAAAGTTCCATTACTCCAGTAATCATTACGAACTTTGATGATGCTGTGGAGAGCTTTGATCCTTCTTATTCTGACACGGCAAGTGCAGGAGAAACAAAAATAGCAACTCTTCAAACAAAATAAGAACATCGACTAAAACCTAAAGCCCTTTGCTTTAGGTTTTTTTATGAATATACTTTAATTTATTAATGAGAGAATGGAAAGAAAGGGAGAATTAAAGGTATAATAATTAAAAGATTGGATCAGGGGAGTGAATGGAACAACCTGGTCTTTTTTATATACAGAAAGGGCGTGCTTTTAATGAATAAAGGTGTTATTACTCTTGGAGAAGCTTTAATCGACTTCATACCACTGGATAATGAAAATATTAACTTTCAAAAGAGCCCCGGAGGAGCTCCAGCAAACGTAGCCGTTGGACTAGCCCGTTTAGGAGCTAGATCTTCATTTCTAGGTAAAGTAGGAGATGATGTACTGGGGAAGTTCCTGAAAAAGACCCTGAATGATTATGGGGTCAGCACAGAATATATGTATTTAACACAAGATACGCGTACGGGCGTCGTTTTTGTTACACTGGACCAGGCAGGAGAACGCAGCTTTGATTTTTATATCAATCCGAGCGCTGATCGTTTCCTGGAAGAGTCGGAAGTAGATGCAGCAATATTTGAGAACCACAATGTGCTTCATTTTGGTTCGATCTCTATGATAGATGAACCTTCCAAAACAGCCACTAAAACAGCGGTGAAGAAGGCGAGAGAAAAAGGGTTGATGGTTTCTTACGATCCCAATCTACGACTGGGGTTATGGAGTTCTGAAGAAAAAGCAAGAGAAACCATTCTGTCCATGATGGGTGAAGCAGACCTCGTTAAAATATCAGAAGAAGAACTGGAGTTTTTAACTGGGGAATCTGATATTGAAATGGGTGTGGAAAAATTACAAAAGTATGATATTCCTGTCCTTTACGTAACACTTGGAGCACTGGGAAGTCACGTTTATACAGCGGAAGGTCATACTCAGGTCCCTGCTATGAAAGTAGAAGCAGTAGATACGACAGGAGCTGGAGATGCTTTTGTTTCTGGATTGCTGTACCAACTGAGTGAGCATGGCACGGTTGAACAGCTGTCGTTAAAAGAATTGGAAGCCATCACTCGTTTTGCAAGCGTATCAGGAGCTTTGGCTGCTTCAACAAAAGGGGCAATGACCGCTTTACCTACAAAAAAAGAAGTTGAGGATTATTTGAATTAGGAGGATTTTTTGATGGCTGAAAGAGATCAGGAACTGCGCCAGGCAGCAGCAGAAGAAATAGATAAGTATAAAGAAGAAGTAGAGTCTGATCCATACCGTCTGCTCTTTCATCACATGCCGCCGGTTGGGCTTCTGAATGATCCAAACGGGTTTGTTCAATGGAAGGGGACGTATCATTTATTTTATCAGTGGATGCCTTTTGATACAGGCCATGGAGCGAAATTTTGGGGGCATTACACTTCGAAAGACTTTGTTAACTGGGTACATGAAGATATAGCTTTAACTCCTTCTGACTGGTATGACAAAAATGGTGTCTATTCAGGCAGTGCAATTTCCCACAATGATCGGCTCTATTTATTCTATACAGGGAATGTAAAGGATGAAGAAGGAAATCGTGAGGCTTATCAATGTCTTGCCGTGTCAGAAGATGGTGTAAACTTTGAAAAGCAGGGAGTAATTGCTGAACTTCCACAAGGGTATACAGCTCATTTTAGAGATCCTAAAGTGTGGAAAAATGGCGAGCACTGGTACATGGTAATTGGAGCTCAAAGTAAAGACCTCCAAGGAAAAGCTGTCTTATTTCAATCAGAAAATTTATACGACTGGAAACACCTCGGCCCTGTTACAGGAAGTTTGGAAAACAACCTTGGTGAATTCGGTTTTATGTGGGAATGCCCCGACATTTTTGAGCTCGGAGATCAGGATATATTAATGGTTTCTCCTCAAGGCTTAGAAGAGGAAGGAATGAACTACGCCAACACGTATCAAAGTGGATACTTCGCTGGGAAACTTAATTATGAAAAGCCTAAGCTTGAACATGGTTCTTTCCGTGAGCTGGACCGTGGTTTTGAATTCTATGCTCCCCAGACAACTTTGGATGAGCAGGGCCGCCGAATTCTTATTGGCTGGATGGGTGTCCCTGACCAGTATGAACAGGCACACCCTACCGTAGAGAAGCAGTGGGTTCATTGTTTAACACTGCCGAGGGAACTGATCTGGAATGGGGAGCAAATTATCCAGAAACCAGTTAATGAGCTGAAGGAGATGAGAGGACCGGCTCTTATCCATGCTTCCATTACGATTGAAAATGATCAAAAAGCCGTGCGAGGTATTGGAGGAAGAGCAACAGAACTGAATCTCGAATTTGAACAGATTGAAGATCAATTTGCTGTTGAATTATTTCAGTATGCTGCTATTAGTTATAAAGATGGAATCCTTACCTTATCCAGACCGCATCTAGAAAATAGGGAAAAGACGGAATTCCGCAGAGTAGAGCTTCCACAAGGACTAAGAAATCTACATTTATTTATTGATCAGTCTTCACTTGAAATCTTTGTGAATAATGGAGAGGAAGTTTTCACTTCAAGGATATTTCCTCAGCCTGAGGAAGAAGATATTCTCTTCACTTCACTTGGAGAAAGCAGCTTTTCCATTGAGCAATGGAAGTTGAGCGGCTTTAAATTTTCATAATTTTGAAGCTCTACCAGTGAAAGTTTAACTTATGCTACAATAAGAAAACGAAGATTGCATGAAGGAGCCGTCTATATGAGTCCATCCTCTAAGAAAATGAAAGCAAGTGAGAGAAGAGAGCATATTTTATCCTTATTGAAGCAAGCAAGAGAGCCAATTACTGGTAGTTCTCTTGCGGAAGTGATGAACGTTACAAGGCAAGTGATTGTAGGAGACGTTTCATTACTTAAAGCAAGGAATGAACCTATAGTAGCCACTAGTCAGGGCTACATGTATATGACGGATAACAAGGAAAGCTTTGCTTATCAAAGGACCATTGTATGTCAGCATAACGCAGAACAAACGGAAGAGGAGCTCAATATTCTTGTAGATCATGGAGTGCATGTATACGAAGTCGTAGTAGAGCATCCCATCTACGGAGATTTAACTGCCCAGCTTAGAATTTCAAATCGGCGGGATGTTAAGAAATTTATTGACGAGGTCCAATCTACAAATGCCTCATTTCTGCTGGAATTGACCGATGGCATTCATACCCACACGATCTCAGCAGACAGCAGGGAAGCACTAGATGAAGCTGAAGAGGCTCTATGGCAAGCGGGCATTTTAATGAAAAATTAATGTGGATATACAAGAAAAAGAGGTATGCTTAGAGTGTGATCAGCATATCTCTTTTTTGTATAGTGAATAAATCCAAATATGATATAGTTGATGAGCAATGGTTTTTGACGAAAAAAGGTGGTGAACCAGGTGAATATTATCCCATATATTTTAAGTACTATATTAGGTTTAAACGTCCTCTTGGCTTTAGCCATCATCTTTTTAGAGCGCAGAGATGCAAGTGCCACATGGGCCTGGTTGATGGTGCTTTTGTTTTTACCTATAGCAGGATTTATATTTTATTTAATTTTCGGAAGACGCTTAAGCAATAAAGAAATATTCACATGGGATAAGAAGAGCCGTTTGGGGTTGTTAGCCGCTGTACAGGATCAGCTGCAAGCTATAAAAGAAGACCGTTTAGAAATCAACCATCCGGATATTGTTCCATATGAAGATCTTATTTACTTACATTTAAAAAATAATGATGCTCTTTATTCAGATAATAATGAAGTAGAAGTATTTACTGATGGACAAAAAAAGTTCCATGCTTTGATTCAGGATATTGAAAGTGCTCAAGACCATATTCACTTGCTTTATTATATTGTGAGGGATGATAAACTGGGTACCCGCCTGGCCGACGTACTGATACGAAAAGCTCAAGAGAATGTAGAAGTGAAGCTTCTGTATGATGACATGGGCTCTAGATTACTTAAAAGGAAGTTTGTAAAAAGACTAAGGGATGCCGGGGTTGAAGTAGAATCTTTTTTTCCTTCTTTTATTCCAAAAGTGAACCTGAAAATAAATTACCGTAATCATCGTAAATTAGCCATAATAGACGGAAAAATAGGTTATATTGGTGGATTTAATATCGGGGATGAATATTTAGGTTTTAACAAAAGGTTCGGTTACTGGAGAGACACCCATTTGAGGGTCGAAGGGAATGCGGTCAGTAACATGCAGACCAGATTTATTCTTGACTGGAACCAGGCTTCAAGAAAAGACATTGTTTACGAAGATCGATATTATCAGGCGGAACCAAAGGGAAGCACGGGAGTTCAGATCGTTTCCAGCGGACCTGACTCGGAATGGGAACAGATTAAACACGGATACATTAAAATGATTTTGTCCGCAAAAGAGTATGTGTACGTCCAGACCCCTTATTTCATACCAGATGACAGTCTGCTCGATGCCCTTAGAATAGCGGTGCTTTCAGGTGTGGATGTTCGAATTATGATCCCAAATAAGCCAGATCATCCTTTTGTTTATTGGGCTACTTTTTCTAATATAGGAGACATGCTGAATGCAGGCGCAAAAATCTATATCTATCAAAAAGGCTTTTTACATGCTAAAACTATTGTAGTGGATGGCAATATTGCTTCTGTCGGTACCGCTAATATTGATGTTCGAAGTTTCCGTTTGAATTTTGAAGCGAATGCTTTTGTTTACCATCCGAATATTGCCAAGGCTTTAAGCGATCGTTTTCATGAAGATTTAACCGAATCTACCGAGCTTACGAGTGAGTTATATCAATCGCGCTCCAAATGGATTCGCTTCAAGGAGGCTATTGCGAGGCTGCTTTCCCCAATATTATAAGTCTGCTACTGATTATATAGATAAGAATCGACCAACAGCCCCTTGAATGTGAGGGAGACTGTTGGTTTTTTATTTCTTTCCAATAAACGTTATGGCTGATTTTTCATAAAATACTTATTAAGCTATAGGGCCGTATATTGGAAGACTCAGTTTCGAGATAATTCGGGTCCGTTACGGTATGTGGAGAAGGGCTGGTGGGGAAATAACTCGTCTTGTTCCATCACCCAGACACTCGAGACATAAGCCGTTCATCAACGGACGGCAAGAACACCGTCCTTTTGATGCTCGGCTTATGCTGTTCGTGTCTATCGGGGTGATTCCACATTTAAACACTTTCCTATGGTCCTACACGACGTAGGGTCGATCGACGTTGCCACAGGACGTGGCGATTTTAGTCGATCCTCCTTTTACCATGAGCTTCCTCGCTTGTTTCACTCCCTGCGGGATCTCACCTAGTCCCTTCTCCCATGGGAGTCTCGCCATTTCCCCACCAACCCAGCCGAGTGAGAATAACGGACGCTTTTATAAGAGCGAATGCTCTCCTTCTTAATCGGTCCTAAATACTTTTATGACAGGCTATTTCACATTGTTATAGCATGAAAATAGCTTCCTAATACATGCTTTTTCTCATCAAGTAGAGAATGTCTTAAGTGGTATCGATCATCTAATTCGGCAAGGTCCGGAGGGGGACGATGAAGACTCCTGTGGGATGAACATGATCGGTAAGATCCCGGAAGGCAAAGCCTGAGGAAGCTTACCACATGCCCACGGAAAGCGAAATCGTCCCCCGGAGGTCCTTTCTCATAACCCAACTATCTTGAATTCGAGTCTTCAACAAACGGGAGCTTTAGTAACTATCAATAATGAGATATAACCGGACCTATATTTAAGGAAAGCTGGTCTAAGTTAGTGAAGTGTAGCAATTGTAAATTGTTAGTGTTTTTTAGATGTGGTTCGTATAAATGGTACTAGTTTATGGATATAGTAGAGAGTGAGAATACTAACCTAAAGGGGGTGGAATTGTGGAGAAACGCAGCATAGATTTTAATTCAGAATTCAATAACAATCCTATTAAACCCTTTTCTTCAAAAGAAGAAGAACCCGAGGCGATGCCCGCATCAGGTAGGAAACATACATTAGATGATTATATAAACGGGTTAAAAAGACAAGAACAGGTGAATCGTGACAAAATCAATGAACTTTCCAGAAGAAATGAACAGCTGCATAGAAAAATTCAAGCCTTAAAGCAAGCAGCACGTACTAATTATATAAACCAGCCAAGAATTCAATATTTTTCTGAAACAAAACTCATTGAAAATGAAGGCAAAATTAGGACCAGCGATGACATGAACGCGATCATTCAAAATAGAATATATGAAGCTGGACTTTCTCCTTCAATGGCAGGGACTATTGGAGTGATAAGATCTTTGGAAAGCCTGGGAGTTGAAGACCCTCCCGAATATGAAGGGATATACACGATCATTGCAGAAGAAACGCAAATCAACGCTGACCGAACAATGTTACTAAAAGAAGGAATGTATGCAGCTCTTTATACTAGAAAAAGTATTAAAACCTCCTTATATGAGGAATTATTAGAGTATGTGAAAACGAGAGGGTATCATCCCGAAGGTCCCTTTTTTATCCGTCAGATTGTGGATGCATTCATCACTTCTAATGAAGATGAGCTAATGAGTGAAATGCGAATTCGAGTAAGAAAATAAGAAGAAGTGTGAAGTCATATAAACCACTGCCCCGCAGGCCAGTGGTTTTTTTCTGTTATAGAACAATAAAAAAAGGGTATCCACGAGCGATCGATGGATACCCTTACAAGAGAGAGGTTTTTATGGTTTTTGAAAATAGTTAGCATGCCTGGTGGTAAGAACGACAACTACCTCAGAAGTGCCGGGCTAAGTCCACTTCCTTCAATTGTCTCCCACCGGATTTATTATCTTATTGAGAAGAAAGGTTAAGATCTACTTTCATAGGTTCTCCGTCTCGGTAAACGGTTAGTTCAACAGTTTCACCATCTTTTACATCGTTATAAAGGAATTGACGCAGATCCATAAGTGATTCAATCTTATTGCCATCAATTTCAGTAATTACATCGTATTGACTTAGGTTTGCTTTCTGAGCAGGAGAGTTCTCAGCAACTGCCTGGACAATAACGCCTTTAGAAAGATCAGCAGGCAGGTTTAGATCTCTCTGTAGAATAGATCCGGGAACTTGGCTGAGATCTTGAAGAGATACACCCATGTAAGGGCGTTTTACTTCACCATTTGTCTCAAGATCTTTAATGACTGGTTTAGCTACGTTCATTGGGATGGAGAAGCCAATCCCTTCTACTTCTTCTTTAGCGATTTTCATAGAATTAATACCTATGACTTCACCTTGCAGGTTAACGAGCGCACCGCCGCTGTTCCCCGGGTTAATCGCTGCGTCCGTTTGAATAACTTCGGTTTGCCAGTCTGGCTGTTGGTCTCCATTAAGATCTACAGGGATATTTCTCTCGAGACCACTGACAATTCCTTTCGTTGCGGAACCTGCGAATTCCATGCCAAGCGGGTTACCTATGGCTATGGCTGTTTCTCCGACCTCTACGTCTTCTGCTTTAGCTAAGTCGGCAACCTTTTTGACATGTTCGCTATCTATTTGTAAAACGGCCAGGTCTGTTAATGGATCACTGCCTTTTAGTTCAGCTTCTACCTTCTTACCACCACTTATGACAACTTCAAGACTGCTAGCCTTTTCTACAACATGGTGGTTCGTTACAACATAAGCTTGATCACCATCTTTTTTGTAAATGACACCAGAACCTGTACCGGCTTTTTGAGTTCCTTGAGGTGTTTCTTGCATTTTACTAACTCCAACTACAGCTTCAGATGCCGCGTTGATTGCCTGGGTAGTAGCGCTTTGGGACTCACCCAGGTTCAATTCATCAGCTTGAGCGGTAGGCTTGTCTGTATTAACGTTTATTGAAACGCCTTTCCATTGAAAAACTGTGGTTACTATGAAAACAGCTATAATAGCTCCTAATACACTGAATGCTAATCCTGTACGTTTATAACTACGCTTGGCTTGGTTTTTGTTTTCTTCGTCCATCATTTTACGCAATGACCTCCCTTAAAGGAATAAGTGCTGCTGACTAATTCGTGCTGTGTTTCTTTGTACAATTCTTATTCTACGACTCATATATGGAATGATTTTGGAGAAAATGTGGAAAAAGTGTGTAAAACGAGAGGAGAGTAAAAAAATATGAGATGATAGAGAAAACCTGAACTTTAGGAAGGTGATCCGAGTGAATCAATTCGTTGGATTGGTAGAAGATGATCCAAATATTAGAGATATAGTAGAAGGATATTTAAAAAAAGAAGGACTGAAAGTAACAGCAGTTGAGACAGCAGAGAAAGCGTGGGAAATATTTGAAAGTGAATCGCCTGATTTATGGGTGCTGGATATTATGCTTCCTGGAATGGATGGCTATGAATTCTGTAAAAAAGTAAGAGAGAGCTCCCAGGTCCCGATTATAATCATATCAGCTAAGGATGAAGAAGTAGATAAGATCCTTGGATTGGAACTTGGCGGAGATGATTATTTGACCAAGCCTTTCAGTCCTCGGGAGCTTGTGGCAAGAGTTAAACGTCATTTGAAACGCTGGGAAGTGATGCAGCCAGAACAGCATTCCATGGAAGATAGAATTGAAAGCGGAGAACTCCTTTTACATGAAGGAGAACGTAGAGCTTACTTTCAGGATGAAGAAGTAGAGGTAACCACGAAGGAATTCGAAATGCTCAGGATTTTGGCGTCTCAAGTAAACCGTGCATTTTCCAGGGAGGAATTATTAGTAAAGGTATGGGGGGAAGACTACTTTGGCAGTGACCGGGCCGTTGATGACCTTGTTAAGCGATTGCGCAAAAAGATGAAGCAGCTTCCTCTTGAAACCGTATGGGGATATGGCTATAGGCTGCGTGACAAAGGACAGTCCTCATGAAACTCCTCTATCAACTGAATGCAGCATTTACTGCTTTAATCATCATCATTATGTCAATTACTGCTTTTTTCATCTACTCTCTTTTAATGGACATGCTGATCCAGGATGAACAAAGACAGCTTAAAGCGAGGGCAGAACTATTAATTGATATTATTAGCGAGGAAGATGCTTCAAGAAGTCCTCAGTTATCTCAGCTGCTTCAGGATCGAAATTACCCTATCCTATTATTTAACCAGAATGACAATAATATTTTATTTCGTACGATGCCACCGTCCATCGCGCGTACCTGGATCGCGGAATACGAAAGTGAACTTAAGAATCAGGAAGTCTGGGAAAGCGGGGGAGAGAAGTACGTCATCTATGACTTTCCATTGTCCGAAGAAAATGATGAAGTTCTCGTGATGGCGACACCGCTCAATGATTTGCAGGCCGTGCAATCGGTATTCGCGTTTCGGATGGTGGTCGTTTTCTTTATTGGACTGGTTCTTGCTATTGTGGTTAGCTACTTCCTGACACGCAGACTGGTGACACCTCTGACGAAGTTAAAACAAGAAGTTAAAAAAATTGAGAAACGGCAATTTAAGGATGTGCGTCCTGTAGAAGCTACTGGTGAAATTAAAGAAGTAGAACAAAGTGTTCGTCACATGGCAGAGGAACTGGCCCGCTATATACACTCTCAGAAACAATTCTTTCAAAATGCTTCCCATGAACTGAAAACACCGCTTATGTCCATTCAAGGTTATGCGGAAGGGATCCGTGATGGTGTGTTCGAAGGAGAAGCGGCCGAAAAGGGGTTAAATGTGATGGTCAGTGAGACGGATCGTTTGAAAAAAATAGTAAATGAAATGATTCTGCTCGCCAAATTGGACAGCAGTGAAGATGTATATCATCCTGAGCGCACGGAGATTATCGAACTAGTTCATCAGGCAAAGGACAGGCTCTTGCCGTTAGCTCAGGAAAAAGGGGTGGAAATTGAGGTGGACACCAATGATTTATTTTACTCTAAAGTAGATCAGGAGAGGGTACTGCAAGCCTTTATAAACATATTAAGTAATGCTGTCCGCCATGCTCAAAATAAGATTCAAATTCATACGTTCAGAGATGAAAAAGGTCTCAGAGTCCACGTAAGTGATGATGGAGAAGGAATTCCTGAAGATCTTCTGCCTCAATTATTTGAACGTTTCATTAAGGGAAAAGAAGGGGAAACAGGACTGGGTCTGGCTATTTCAAGAGCCATTATCGAGCGAAGCGGTGGAAAAATTCAAGCCGCCAACAACTCAGACCAGCCGGGGGCCTTATTCAAAATCCATTTACCCCCAGAAGGTTGATTTTAGACGTTCATGGTATACTATCATCAGAGAACGATTCCATAGAATAAAGGAGAGACGAAACTAATGGATGCAAAACCATGTATAGATTCACTTACGGTTAAAAGCTCACATGTACTGCCACCTGACACGAATAGTCACGGAACTTTATTTGGAGGCAGATTGATGGCCTATATTGATGATGTAGCTGCTATTGCTGCGGTCCGGCATTGCCGGAAGCCGGTCGTAACAGCTTCAACAGATTCGGTTGACTTTCTGCAGCCTGTTCAGGAAGGAGACACGATTTGTGTAGAGGCATTTGTTACCTACACTCATAACACCTCCATGGAAGTGTTTGTCAAAGCGACTACTGAAAATTTACTATCAGGCGACCGCAAAGTGTGTACCACCGCTTTTCTATCGATGGTTGCGGTAGATGACAACAACCAGCCTTCCAATGTACCAGGTGTCTATCCAGAAACAGAAGAAGAACAGTGGCTGCATGACGGAGCGAAGAGACGTCATGAATACCGTAAAGAAAGACGGAAAGAATCGAAAGAGCTTGCGGAGAAATTCGGAACTAAATTGCCTTGGAAAAGAAATAGGTAAGAAAAAAACGCTGCCGTGTGGAACGGCAGCGTTTTTTTATGGATGGGTCTAGGGGATATTGACGAATTCTTTCTGATTGGCTTGTTGATCGTAACGTGAGGTGCAAATGGAGTTCCAGTCGTGGGCTGCTCCATCTCTCATCGTTATAATGCGATCAGCTATAGCTCTTGAATCTTCACGATCATGAGTTACAAAAATAGAAGTGATCCCTGTCTTCTTAATAATTTCTTTCAATTCATTACGGATTTTAATTTGTAGATCCGCGTCTAAGTTGCTGAAAGGTTCATCCAGAAGCAGTAAAGAAGGTTTAGGAGCAAGTGCTCGCGCCAGAGCAATCCGCTGCTGCTGGCCGCCGCTTAATTCATGCGGATATCGCTTGGCATAGCTTTCCATATTAACGAGTTCAAGAACTTCCTGAACTCGATTTTTCTTAGCTTTCCGCCCAAAACCTTTCAGTCCAAACTGAATATTTTCGCTCACATTCATGTGAGGAAAGAGAGCATAGTCCTGAAATACCATACCAATGCCGCGCTTTTCAGGTAATATGAAACGGCGATCGTCAGTCATCACTTGATCATTGATCTCAATTTTTCCGCAGCTTGGAGTTTCCAGTCCGCAAAGCAATCGCAGTATTGTACTTTTACCGCTGCCGCTCTCTCCAAGAATCGAGATTATTTCACCCTGTTCAATTGTTAAATTAAAATTTTGTATGGTGTTATTTTTTGAATTTCCATAGCTAAAGCAAAGGTCTTCAATTTGGATAAACATATCAATTAGGCTCCTTTTCTAATACTTGGTGGAAAATATAGATGGCAATCCCGCTAATAAGAACGATTATAATAGAAGCGAGCGAAGCTTCATGAATTTGTTCATCGCTTGCGTATTGAAAGGCTTTAGTAGATAAGGTATCAAAGTTAAATGGTCTTAAAATAAGAGTTAAAGGAAGTTCTTTTAATATTTCAATAAAAGCAAGAATAAACCCGCTGATTAGTGGACCTTTAACCATCCGAAGGTCTACCTTAAAGAAAGTTTTGGTTAAATTCATTCCGAGCATACGGGAAGCTTCCGTAAATTTGTTGCCGATTTTATCAAAGCCAGACTCCATCGAGTTATATCCAATGGCAAGAAAGCGAATCACATATGCTGAAACCAGCATGAACAAGCTGGTACTTAAGAATAAGGTAGGTTCCATACCAATAAATTCGTAGTAACTAAATAACAAGTTATCAATTTGGATGAAGACGGTGCTTATTCCAACGGCGATGACTGCACCTGGAATTGAGTATCCCAGTATGGTAACCCGTGCGGCTGACTTAGAAAGGATACTCTGGTGCATTCGTGAAAAGTTCGCAATGATCACAGCAAATATGATAATGGCAGTTGCCCCAGTAAAGGAAACGAGCAGCGAGTTCCAAATAAGCTGCATAAACTGCGGAGAGGCAATTTTATCAAATGTTAGGAACATCCAATCGACTAACTGAATAAACGGAATCAAAAATCCGAGTAAAAATATGATCAGACTGTAACTGAAAGCGGACCATGCTTTAGCTCCTTTAAGCTTTATTGGAGTCAGCGGCCTCACTTTAGCTTGAGAATAACTGTACTTCTTACGGCCTCGCAAAACTTTTTCCAGAATGAGAATACCAAACACAATAAACATGAGTGTAGCAGATAGTTTAATAGCTGAGCTCAAGTCGTTCATTCCAAACCACGTCTGGAAAATCGCCGTACTGAAAGTAGGAATTCCAAAGTATTGCACAACACCGTAGTCATTCAGTACTTCCAAAAGGACCAGACTTACGCCTCCTACAATTGCACTTCGTGAAATCGGTAGCACCACACGGAAGAAGATTTCCCAGGGATTCCTCCCAAGCAGCCGGGCGTTCTCAACTAGAGAAGCAGATTGATTCATTAAAAACCCTCTTGTGATCGTGTAAACATAAGGAAACAGAAAGAGGGTAAAGATAAAAACGGCTCCCGGAAGAGTTAATATATCAAAATAGGATTGGTTGACTTCCCATCCTAATTGATTTCGAAGAGTTGACTGGATGACTCCTGTATAATTCAGAATGCCATTGTACGTGTATCCCGCGATATAGGGCGGGATAGCTAAAGGGAGAATAAGACCCCATTTAAAGAACTTTTTCATAGGAAAATCATAAGCGGAGACAAGCCAGGCTAAGCTCGTTCCAATTAAAATTGTGAGAGCTCCTGTAAATATGATTAGCAAACTTGTATTTTTAAGCAGATCGGGAAGAATAAACTCCTGAATGTGAGCCCAGTTATCAGCTTCTTGAGTAAAAAAATTAATTAGAATAGTTAGGTTTGGGAGCAAGATGAGTATGACAATGATCAAGCTAAGCAGAGACCATATGTTCATATACCCAGGCAGCTTACGGAACAGCTTCAATCGGGACACGTCCTTTAGGGCATCGTTGAGTTCAATCCTCAATCCATCAGGCAGCCTTGTGTCTAATGGATTCAAGAGTGAACACCTATAAAAATGATAACAGTTCTCAATTGATTTGTATATATACCAAGTGCCGTACTCTAAGAGTACGGCACTTGCGCATTAGTATTACTTCCAGCCTACTTCGTTCATAATTTTAACTGCTTTATCGTTGTTTTCTCCAAGCTTAGAAAGATTAATGTCCTGCTCTTTAAATTCTCCCCAGCTCTTAAGAAGCTCAGATGGCTCTACATCTGGGTTCACAGGATATTCATAGTTAGCTTCTGCGAATTGTTTCTGTGCTTCTTCTGTCGTCAGAAATTCCAAGAATTTCTGCGCATTTTCTTTATTTTTACTGCTGGCTGTCATCCCGATTCCACTGATATTAACGTGAGTCCCTGTTGAATCCTGGTTAGGGAAGATAACGCCAAGCTGTTCTCCAACTTTCACTTCTTCTGGATCTTCAGAGTTCAGAAGTTTTCCAAGGTAGTACGTGTTCATAACGGCTACGTCACCTTCGCCTGCTGCAACAGCTTTAGCTTGGTCACGGTCACCGCCTTTTGGTTCGCGTGCCATGTTATCAACGATTCCCTGTGCCCATTCTTTTGCTTTCTCTTCTCCTTCTAAAGCAATCATAGAAGCAAGAAGAGACTGATTATAAATGTTAGAAGAAGAGCGAATCAGCACTTTATCCTGGAATTGATCTTTTGTAAGATCCATGTAAGTTTGAATATCTTCCTCATTTACACGCTCTTTATGGTAAGCAATAACTCTTGCTCTTTTTGTAAGTCCGAACCATTGACCTTCTTGATCACGAAGTTTCTCAGGAATATTCTCATTTAGAACATCACTGTTGACCTCTTGCAGGAGATCCTGAGATTTTGCTCTATATAAACGTCCTGCATCAGCAGTCATTAACAAGTCAGCTTCAGAAGCCTTTCCTTCACGATCAAGACGTGCAATCAGTTCATCATCGTCGCCTTTAATTACATTAACTTTAATACCAGTTTGTTCTGTAAATGTATCATATAGCTCCTGATCAGTTTCGTAATGACGGCCCGTGTATAGATTTACTTCGCCGCCTGATTCTTGAGAAGCGTTCTCTTCGGAGGAACCTTCATCAGAAGAGCTTTCTTCAGTACCTTCATTTTCATTGGAAGAGCCTTCATCGTTACCGCTGCCGCATGCAGCTAAAGCAAAGATGGATACAATCAGCATAATGCTTACTAAAAACCATTTGTTTTTCATTTCCTTCACCTCATATGTATACTATTGTTTTTCCTTATTGAAAATGATTTTCAATCCCATTTACTATTGTAATGAAAATAAACCTCAAGTCAATAGAAAGATAAAAACTTTGGTATTTTGTCTTAACTGTAAAATCTCCCACTTCCTTTTTTCCAAATTTACTTCCTATTATGTAAGATGACGTTTCTATATTTGTAAAAATATTTCATTTGAGTCTAAGTAGGTTTATTGGTAGATTAATAAAGGTGTTTTTAATTAGAAAGCGGTTTAATTCTGCATTATATTGGGAAATGTTCCATAATTGGCAATTATTTGAATAAAATTCGGAGGTGGAGAAGCTTGGGTGCTTTACTTGAAACCTTAAATACTTACATGTGGGGTTACATACTTGTGGCTACCCTGCTAGGTTGTGGGTTATGGTTTTCGATTAAACTTAATTTTGTGCAGTTCCGCTACATTCCTGAAATGATTAAGGTTCTGTTCGACAAGCGTTCAATTTCGACAGATGGGAAAAAAGGTACATCCCCATTCCAGGCATTTGCTATTAGTACGGCTTCCAGGGTGGGAACAGGTAACTTAGCTGGTGTAGCTGCTGCAATCACGGTTGGTGGACCAGGCGCTGTGTTTTGGATGTGGCTTGTTGCGATACTCGGTGGAGCATCGGCTTTTATTGAGAGTACATTGGCGCAAATTTATAAGGTTCCTGATAAAGATCAATATCGGGGCGGTCCGGCTTATTATATGGAAAAAGGGCTCAAGAACCGTAAGCTTGGTATTCTTTTTGCTATTACAATTACATTTACTTATGGGCTGGTATTTAGTTCTGTTCAGTCGAATACGATCAGGCTTGCTTTTGAAAGGTCATTTGATATTCAAAAATGGGTGATGGGCGGAATTTTAACTTTGATTGTGGCCTTAATTATTTTCGGAGGCTTAAAACGCATTGCACAGGTTACTCAGTACATTATTCCGATTATGGCAATCTTCTATATTATTCTGGCTGCTTATGTGCTTTTCATTAATTTTGGTGAAGTTCCAACTATGATCGGTCAAATCTTTCAAGGAGCCTTTGGGTTTAGAGAGATAGCCGGCGGTACCTTCGGCGGTATGATTTTAATAGGTATTAAGCGGGGGCTGTTTTCCAACGAAGCTGGAATGGGGAGTGCTCCTAACGCTGCTGCTACATCAGAAGTGACACACCCAGTTAAACAAGGATTAATTCAAACCCTTGGCGTATTTACAGATACCTTACTTATCTGTAGCGCTACTGCTGTAATTATTCTCTTTGCAGGTGATTATGTAGGTACTGACCTTGATGGCATTCAACTCACTCAGTCGGCCTTTGAATCTGAGTTAGGGACATGGGCTTCGATCTTTATTGCGGTCGCTATATTCTTATTTGCTTTCAGTTCTATCATTGGAAATTATTATTATGGTGAAACAAATATTGAGTTCATTAAATCCAGTTCATCTAATATTTTCATCTATCGTATCGCTGTACTGTTCATGGTAATGTTTGGCGCGGTTGCAGAATTTGCTCTTGTCTGGTCGCTTGCAGATTTAACAATGGGGATTATGGCTTTAATTAACCTTTATGCCATTTTCCGATTATCCTCCGTGGCTTACGATGCGCTAAAGGATTACAGGAAGCAGCGTGTGGCAGGGAACGATCCGGTCTTCTATCAGGATCACCTTCCGGATGTTGAAGGAATGGAGTATTGGAGACGGGACCAGCCGATTGAAGCAGAGGAAACGGAGAGACAAGCTCAACAAAGGTAAGGATTGCCCCAGGACTTTTAAAGTCCTGGGGTTTTTAGATCCGTACAAGGAAGGTCGCTACATATATGAGCTTCACTCAGCACTCAGCTGAGCTCATGTGATATGATGGGAAAAGATTCGTGTGAAAAAGGATGAGCGTGATGAGTATTTTATCAATTGATCATATGAGCAAAAGTTTCGGAGATAAGGATTTATTTGAAGATATATCGTTTACCATAACCAATCAGCAGCGAATTGGGCTTATTGGTGTAAATGGTACAGGCAAGTCGACTTTGCTAAAAATTTTAGCAAAACTGGAAACAGCGGACAGTGGGCAAATCGATCATGCTAAAGACTTTACGGTTGAATATTTACCTCAAGAACCGGACTTGGTAGAGGATAAAACTGTGCTGGAACAGATCTATTACGGTGATTCAGAGATAATGAGAGTGATGAGAAAGTATGAACAGGTGATGCTTGAGCTGTCTGAAAATCCAGAAGACCCGGATGTGCAGCAGCGAATGTTGGACCTGCAGCAAAAGATGGAGGAGAAAAATGCCTGGGAAGCCAATACTGTGGCTAAGACGGTGCTCTCAAAGCTTGGAATTGAGTCATACCAAAAACAGGTAAAAGATTTGTCAGGTGGCCAGAAAAAGCGAGTAGCTATCGCGAAAGCACTAATTCAGCCAGCCGATTTGCTGCTTCTTGATGAACCTACCAACCATTTAGACAATGAAACCATTGAATGGCTGGAGGAATACTTGGCCTCTTATAAAGGCGCGTTGATAGTCATTACTCATGATAGATATTTCTTAAATCGAGTAACCAACTTAATTTATGAACTGGATAAAGGGAGTTTATATATTTATGAAGGAAACTACGAAACTTTCTTAGAAAAAAAAGCAGAACGTGAAGAATGGGAACGCCAGGCTGAACAAAAGCACCGTAATACACTAAAAAGAGAGTTAGCCTGGCTGAAAAGTGGTGTGAAAGCCCGTACGACCAAACAGAAGGCTAGGAAACAGCGCGTAGAAGCAATGAAGGATGAGACGTTTGATACGCATAAAGAGCAGGTGGACATGGCCATCGGTTCGACAAGACTAGGAAATCAAGTTATTGAATTAGATGATGTATCCCTGGCCTTTGGGTCCCACCAAATTGTTGAGAACTTAAATTATCTCGTCGTACCAGGTGAACGTTTAGGAATTATTGGAGCGAATGGTTCTGGGAAAACAACACTTTTAAATATTATGGCAGAAAAAATTAAGCCGGATGCTGGCGAGGTAAAGGTTGGTTCGACTGTTAAGATTGGTTATTATACCCAAGACCACGAAGAACTGGACGAATCCCTTAAAGTTATCGAATATATTAAAGAAGTGGCTGAAGTCATTACTACGGCTGATGGTGACGAAGTATCTGCGGAGCAGATGCTCGAACGCTTTTTATTCCCGAGACCTCAGCAATGGACGTATATTAAACGCCTATCAGGTGGAGAGCGCCGCAGGCTTTACCTGCTTCGCGTACTCATGAGTGAACCAAATGTATTGTTTTTAGATGAGCCTACGAACGACTTAGATACAGAAACGCTTAGTGTGTTGGAAGATTATCTGGACCAATTTCCAGGGGTCGTTATTACGGTTTCTCACGATCGCTACTTTCTCGACCGGACGATTGACAAGATCGTTGCATTTGAAGAGGAAAAAATCCGGCGTTTTTATGGAAACTACTCAGAGTATTTAGAGCAGCGCCGAAAAGAAGCGAAGGAAGAGGATAGTAAAAGAAAAAACTCTTCTGCCCAGGAAGCAACCAGAAGATCCAACAGAAAACGTAAACTTACCTATCGTGAAAAACAAGAATGGGAAACCATTGAAGATGAAATTGCCACTTTAGAAACTCAACTTGAGGAAACGGAAGAAGAAATTTCAGCTGCGGCGAGTGACTTCGATAAGGTACAAGGGCTGTATAAAAAGCAAGAAGAACTCGAAAACGAATTAGAAGCGAAGATGGAACGTTGGGAAGAACTTTCATTAATTGTGGAAGAAATCGAAAGTGATGGATAATACTAAGAGACCCGGAACATCTCGGGTCTCTTATTGTGACATGAGAATGTAAATATGGAATAATGAATACGGATACAATAATTCGACAAGGAGGAAGTACAAAATGAGAATGCCAAGTCAAGATAAACTGGAAAAATATGCAGAACTGGCTTTAAGAACAGGAGTCAATTTACAAGAACAACAAAAATTGATGATCAACTCTACCATTGAAGGTGCTGAATTTACTCGTGTCGTCGCAAAGAAGGCTTTCGAGATGGGGGCTGAGGATGTACATATTAATTGGAGTGACGATGAACTCACGCGAATGAAATATGAGTATGCGTCACAAGAGACATTATCTGAAGTTCCAGAATGGCAGCAGCAAAAGTTCACTTACTTTGCTGAACAAGGGGCTGCAATCCTTTCCATCCGTTCTACTGACCCTGATCTACTAAAAGGTATCGATGCAGGCAAGGTGGCAGCTGCTAATAAGGCAAGGTCAGAAGCAATGTCGACGTTCAGAAATTACACGATGAATGACCGCCTCCAGTGGTCAATTGTAAGCATCCCTATTCCGGCTTGGGCCCAAAAGATTTTCCCGGGAGAAAGCGAAGAAACGGCTCAGGATAAACTGTGGGAGCAGATCTTCAGTATTGTCCGCGTCGACCAGAAAGATCCGATAGCTGCGTGGGAAGAACACAATAAAACCTTGATTAAGGCCCGAGAATATTTGAATAAAAAACAATACAGCAAGCTGGTTTATAAGGCACCTGGCACCGATTTAGAGGTAGCTCTTCCAAAAGGACATATTTGGAAAGGCGGTCCTGCAACGACAGAGAAGGAAAAGATTCAATTCAATCCAAATATGCCGACAGAGGAAGTGTTCACCGCTCCTCATAAGTACGGAGTAGATGGTAAAGTAACATGTACGAAGCCTTTGAACTACGGAGGGAACGTAATCGATGGTTTTACTCTTACTTTTAAAGAGGGGAAAGTAACTGACTTTTCTGCTGAAGAAGGAGAAGAGACATTAAAGCATTTGCTTGATACAGATGAAGGTTCTCGTCGTCTGGGAGAATTGGCACTTGTACCGCATGAGTCACCCATTTCTCAGTCTGGATTAATATTCTACAATACTTTGTACGATGAAAATGCTTCCTGCCACTTAGCACTTGGAAAAGCCTATCCTAACAATATGACAGGCGGCTCTGATATGAGTGAAGAGGAACTTGATCAAAACGGTATTAACCACAGTTTGTCTCATGTTGATTTTATGATGGGGTCCGACAAATTGGATATTGATGGAATTATGGAAGACGGAACAAAAGAAGCTGTCATGCGCCAAGGCAGCTGGGCAATTTCATTCGAATAAGAAGAAGCAGAAAAGACGACCGGTAAAATAGCCAGGTCGTCTTTTTTAAATGAGTACGGTGAAAATAGCTTCGTTAGATTGTGCTGATCTTAAAGATAAGCTCCCTTTTCTGTAAGACTCAGTTTCGAGATAATTCGGGTCCGTTGCAAACATTAGATGATGGCGGCTACGGAAACAACTCGCTTTCCTGCGGGGGAACTGGCAAGCCTCCTTAGTCGTTAACACTCCTTGTGGGGTCTCACCTAGCTCCTTCTCCCGTTCTTACACTCATGATAGATGGATTCATAACCTAATTCCTAAACGGCATGGAGAGCTATCCAGCTCCAGCACCTAGCGTCTAGTGAGACTTCCCTCGCTTCTGTACGATAAGGCAACATCGAATCGCTCCGCTCTTCGTGTTTTCTTTATCTCCGCCAGCTCAGTCCAGTCCATACGCCGCTGACCAAGGTGCTTCCGCTTTCAAATTGGGAGTCTCGTCGTTTCCTCCGCCACCCCAACGATATCTAGTGAACGGACCTTTCCAGAAGAGGAAAGTTCTTCTCCTTAATCTGCATGAAATGCTTTTATAACAGGCTATCGTGCATCGTTACATCCTGAAAACAGGTGTAAAACCATACGTCTTAATTCCACATCAAGCAGGTATGTTTGATGTGATTTCGAGCATCTGATTTGGCCAGGTCCGGAGGGGGATGATGAAGACTCCTGCGGGATGAACATGATCGGTGAGACCCCGGAGAGCGTTAGCTCGAGGAGGCTCAGCACATGCCCGCGGAAAGCGAATCATCCCCCGCAGGACCTTTAAACTAATCCGATATCTCGAAAGTGAGTCTTCAACAATCCGGCCCTATAGCGAAATAACTTGATTATTTTTATGACTTGGGGGCTTTTTATAAGTTTTGTGAGAGGAGAAGGTAAATAAATACCTCTTTTCTGGAAGGTAGAATCCCGATGAATCTTCAATAGGCTCATACTCATTTAAAATGAATAAAGAGAGGGAAAGAGTAAACCAAAGGAAGGCGATGCCAATGAAGTATGATGTATGTATAGTAGGGGCAGGTTTTGGAGGACTCGCAGCAGCAGCAGAGTTGACTCGAAAAGGAATGAGTGTAGCTGTACTGGAAGCATCTAATGAGTTAGGCGGCAGTGCAGGCAAATATGAGCGCCAGGGTTATCGATTTCAGTCAGGAGCAACTGTGGGGATGGGTTTTGAGCCAGGTGGTGTTTTCGACCGTCTGTATACATCTCTTGGTTTGGATAAACCTTCCATGACATTATTGAACCCAATCATGGATATCCATATGCCTGATCGAACTATCCATTATTATAGTAAGAAAGAACAATGGTATAACGAAATTGAACATCATTTTCCTGAGGATGCCTCCAGGATTCAAGCTTTCTATGAGGAAGTTTTTAGAGTGGGAGAAATGGTAGATGCTATGGTTGAGAAGCTTCCTGTTTTTCCACCGAAAACCTTGAGTGACTGGATCCGATTAACTCCCATGATCAGTCGCAACTCCATTCAATTACTTCCTTACATGAACCAGACCGTCTATGATCGATTGAAAAAATATAATCTTCACCAAAATCGACTGTTTAAGATCTTTTTAAATGGAGAATTAATGGACAGTGTACAAACAAGTGTAGAAAGGTGTCCAGCTTTTCTGGGATTTACGGCTTTGCAAACGTTCCATAAAGGAGCATTTGCTGTGCACGGAGGATTGGCTTCTGTAGCTGAACAATTATCGAAGTATATTAAGGAGAGTGGGAATGAGGTGTTTTTACGCCACCCCGTCCATGTAGTGGAAAAGAAGGGTTCAGGCTATCATTTGCATTCTAAGCGAAGCAAGGTGTTTGAATCAGATTATGTCATTTTAAATAATTCTGTTCACAATTTACATGATACATTGTCAGAAGAATTAAGAAACCAATCCTATATTAAGCCGGAAAAAGAAAAGTCAAGAGAAGCTTGGGGAGCATTCATTATTCATGCGGGCGTTCACGAAGACGTTTTTAATCATACCGATGTACTTTACCACCAATTTATCGATCCGAATCATCCTGATGATTTGCATGATGGAGGGCAGTTCTTACTATCCCTTTCAGATCCCTCTGATGATCAAATGGCGCCTGCAGGTATGCGCTCATTGACAATTTCTACCCATACAAACGTATCTCAGTGGTGGGAGAGTGAAGATTATGAGGCTGTAAAAAAGCAGATGAGTCAACGATTGATAGATACAGTAAATCATTATTTTCCTGGATTTGAAGATCGTCTGGATCTTGTTTTACCCGGTTCACCAGTTACTTTTCAGAAGTGGCTGCGCAGAGATCAAGGGAAAGTAGGGGGATATGCACCTACCGGTAAGTACAGTTGGATCCGAAGCTATTCCATTCGTACAGGGATTAAAGGTATTTACCAATGTGGAGATACCGTTTTCCCAGGTGCTGGGACCCTTGGAGTAACCCTTTCCGGGTTAATGGCAGCTAAGGAACTTACAAGATGATTGAAGAAAGTGAATTATGGGAATGAAAAAATATATACAAATGTACTGAGAGGAGTGGTGAGAATGCCAGGACCAGAAAACGAACTTCCAGGTTTCCAGGCAAACCCTAATGAGTTTGGGAAATGCAGTAATTGTGGTAAATTATTAACTTCGAAGAAAGAAGCCGAAGTTAAGCTTTGTAAAGAATGTCAAAAGCGTCATAAGGACAAAAATATAGAGTACGATGAAGCAGAATAAGCATTGACCACGACAACACTGTCGTGGTCAACTTGTGTTTAGAACTCCACCCAAACAATCATACGGCTAAAAGTTTAAACTTTACACCATAATAAGGATAGTGTTAGAGTATTTAATTGTGTTTAAAAGCATCCATCATACTATAAAGGAGTTCATCAATGAATAACAAACAAACAGGTCAAATTGATTGGCCGGTCTTCGGAATCAGTGGAGGAATTTTAGTACTCTTTGTGGTTGTAGCACTTATTGATATTAATTTAATAGAAACAATTGTTAACGAAAGCTTTGCCTGGTCAGCGAAATATTTCGGAGCGTTTTGGCAGGTGCTTATGCTTGCAACGTTCTTCGTGGGTATTGGGTTAGGTTTCTCTAAATATGGAAATATCAAAATGGGGAATATGGATAAGCCGGAAATTGGTCTTTACAAGTGGTTGTCCATTATTATGGCAACCCTTCTTGCTGGCGGAGGAGTATTCTGGGCAGCTGCTGAACCTATGTATCACTTCCTCACCGTTCCACCTTATCAGTCAGGAGTTGAAGCGGGAACGCAGGCAGCTATTAACCCTGCGCTTGCTCAAAGCTTTATGCATTGGGGCTTCTTGGCGTGGGCAATCCTCGGTACAATAAGTGCCGTTGTCATGATGTATGGTCATTATCATAAAGGCATGCCGATGAAACCACGTACTCTCTTGTATCCGATTTTTGGTGAAAAGATCCGCCATAGCTGGTTCGGAACATTAATTGATGCGTTCTCGGTTATTGCTGTGGCCGCAGGTACCATTGGACCAATAGGTTTTCTTGGTCTTCAGGCAAGTTATGGACTACAGGAAATATTCGGTATTCCTAATCAGTTCAGCACTCAGTTCACTATTATTTTTGCTGTGGTAATAATCTCTACCATTTCTGCAGTAACAGGGCTTTATAAAGGGATTCAGTATCTAAGTAGCTTTAATGTTCGATTAGCGATTGGTTTAATGGTGTTTATCGTGATCTTTGGACCTGGAGGATTTATCTTTAATCACTTTATCTCAGGTTTCGGAACTTATATTGATCAGTTTATTCCGATGAGTACCTTCCGCGGGGACACAGGATGGTTATCCGGATGGACAGTTTTCTTCTGGGGCTGGTTTATTGGGTACGGACCAATGATGGCTATTCTTGTTAGCCGCATATCAAGAGGCCGGACAATTCGTGATATTATTATTGCGGTTTCCGTATTTGCACCAGTCATTTCAACATTCTGGTTCACCGTATTAGGCGGTTCCGGAATATTCTTTGAACTAAATAATCCCGGCTCTGTATCGGACGCTCTTAGTGCAGCAGGGAACCCGGCAGCTATGTTCGCCATCACAGAACAGTTTCCGCTTGCCAGCGTAATTTCACCGCTGTTTCTAATCTTAACGATTCTATTTGTTGTTACGACGAGTGACTCCATGTCTTACACGATTGCTATGGCCGTAACCGGTGAAGGCAATCCACAAAGCTGGGTTCGTATATTCTGGGCTGTATTAATGGGCTCAGTAGCTGTTATTCTTCTGATTACAGGGGATAGCGGAATCACACAGCTTCAGAACTTTATCGTTGTGACAGCTGTTCCAGTTTCGCTTCTCTTACTGCCAATGATTTGGCTGGCACCTAAAGTGGCTAAGCAAATGGCAAAAGAACAAAATTTATTGAAAAAATAAGAAAAACTCGAGCGCATATGGTCTTCATATGCGCTCGAGTTTTATTTTTGCCGTAAGATTGCTCGTACTGGGCTGCCATCAGCTTCTTCCATTTTTAAAGGAAAAGCCATTAATTCATAAACACCTGGTGCTGCATGATCGAGTTCCAAACCTTCTAAAATCAAAATGTCATGCTTATATAAGGTGTGATGAGCCGCAAGGTCTTTACTCTCTACAGGGTCCACCGATGGTGTATCTATTCCAATGAGATCGATACCTTGAGAATGTAAAAATTCAGCTGCATCGCTGCTTATAACGGTGTAATGATCAGGAAATTCGTTCCGATTGTTCCAGCTTGTTGTACGGAATAGAAGCTTCGTTACACCTGTGTATTCAAAAGCACGAAGATCGTCTGCTTGAATGATGGTTTTCCCTTCCATATTTACGACTAGTGCATCACCGATAAAATGTTCAGGTGGTAGGTCCGCTATTTTAAGTCCATCTTCATCGTAGTGGAAAGGGGCGTCCACATGTGTGCCTGTGTGATTGCTCGCTTTAAATTGTCCGATGTTAACTGAACCCGTTTGCTCCATTGTCATCGTGCGTTCATATTGGAAAGGTTCATCACCGGGCCAGGCTGGTGTTTCGTTGTGCAGTGACATGGTTATATCAATGAGTTTCATAAAATCCTCCTTAAGCAATTATATCTCGTTCATTTTTGTACTTCTTATAGGTTTCGTTAACCATAATTTCCTTTAAGATCATCATTACTTCATAGACCTCTTTATAAGTAGTATAAAGTGCTACAGGAGCAAGCCGAATCACATCCGGAGCCCTGAAGTCGGGGACGACATTCTCTTTTTTAAGAGCTTTGCAAATGCTTGCTGCTTCTGAATGTACAAGGCTAATGTGTCCTCCGCGGCGCTCATCCTCCAATGGGGTGATGATCTGAAAGCCTAATCCGTCGAGCTCCTGATAAACCAGGTCAAGCATTAACCGGGTCATTTGCAGCGATTTGCAGCGTACATTCTTGATGTCGGCCTCTTGAAAGAGATCTAAGGAACCTAGAAGAGGAGCGGAACTCAAAATGTGCGGCGTCCCCATTTGGTAGGCACCTGCTGTTTCAGCATGGGTTAAGTCATGCGCCATGTCAAACTGCTTGTCTTTCTTTGAGCTGAACCACCCGGCAAGGCCGGGTTTACTTCCCAGGTGCTTTTCATTTACATACAAACCTCCAACACCACCCGGCCCGCTGTTCAAATATTTATAGGTGCACCAGACAGCAAAGTCAACGCCCCAATCATCAAGATTATGGGGAAGAGCACCTATAGAGTGGGCTAAATCAAAGCCTACAATAATTCCTTGCTCATGGGCTGCCTTTGTAATCTTTTCAATATCCAGAAGCTGCCCGCTGCGATAAAGAACGGAAGGGAGGAGAAGGAGAGCAATATCGCTTCTCATTTCCTTGATAATATCCTCTTCTGACAACGTAGCCCCATTATCACTCTTTACTTGAATGAGATGTTCATCTGGATCCATCCCGTGGAGTTCCAGTTGACTTTTTAAAGCATAGATATCAGATGGAAAATTCAGTTCGTCAGCCAGAATTTTCGTTCGCTGTCCTTCTGGACGGTAGAATGTAGACAGCAGTTGGTGAAGGTTGGAGGTTATAGAA
This sequence comes from Halobacillus sp. B29, assembly GCF_052246755.1. NCBI lineage: Bacteria > Bacillati > Bacillota > Bacilli > Caryophanales > Bacillaceae > Halobacillus > Halobacillus sp. B29. The sequence continues at coordinate 38,115 of NZ_JBQQCM010000005.1, read as the reverse complement.
CCAGTGCTGATGACCTCTTCAGGCTTTGCCCCCAGCAGTGGAGCAGTTTTAGCACCTAATTTTTCTGACATATAAAACCAGGGTTCTTTTCCATCTGTCCATCCTCCAATCGCATAGGTCTTCCAATCTTCAAGAGAAGAAACTAATGCTTGCTCTGCTCTTTTTGAGAGCAAACCTAAGGAATTACCATCCATATAGAAGCGATTATCATCTGTGTAGAATTCCTTTTTAAAGTTATGAAGGACATCTTTTTGATCGAGCTTTGCTGCCGTCTCTAATGTTATTTTAGGTTTTGTCATACTATCCCTCCGTGGAATAAAATGAATTACTTCATAAGTTCATGCTTGCTCAGTACCGCTTTAATCATGGAATACGTATAATCTTCGGGCAAAGCCTCTTTCAATGGCTTTAATTTTCTTTCTTCCATTTCTTCAAGTTTTTGAAGAATGTTCTTCTCTTGCTCTTCGTTAAACCAGCGATCCCAATTCAGATCCAGCCCCTCATGAGCACTTCGGAACAAGTGGTTTTCTATCGTCTGCGAACTTAAACCGCGTTCTTTTGCAATTTCTCCGATTTCTTTGCTCTCGTCTTTCCACATCTCAAATGTAACCTGATAACTTGGTCGTTCATCATTCGCTTCTTTTTTTCTAATGGAGACAGAAGAGCTTTTGTCAGGAACGGGCTTAGCATCCGTTTCCCTTGCCCATGGGCGAATGGTCTCCAAAAACGTTTCTCCGTATTGCTCAAACTTTCGTTCTCCGACTCCCTTAATAGCTAACATCTCGTTTTTATTTTCAGGCAAATAAATGGTAAATTCTTTAAGTGTCGCATCAGAAAATATAACATATGGTGGAAGTCCAGCTTCATCTGCAATTGATTTCCTAATTTGCCGCAGCTCTTCAAAATAGTCTGCATTGTAGTTGCTTTCGTGTTTAGCAGTAGTGGACTCCACGAGCATTTCCACTGGTTGATCCCCTTTAAGGACAGCGACGGATTCATCTGTCAGCTGTAGAGCAGGATAACGACCTTGTCCAGGAGTGAGATATCCTTCTGCCGTCAGAAAATGAATAAAGCGTGTCAGTTCTTTCTCCGTATAGCTGGACATAATGCCATATGTGGAGAGGGTGTTAAACTTGAACTGCTTTACTTTCTGATCGGAAGACCCTTTCAGTACTTTAGCAGTTAAACCTGCACCAAAGCGTTCTCCCATTCTTTTAACGCAGGATAAAACCATTTGGGCTTCAAGGGTCATGTCCTGAACTTCACCTACGAGTGTACAGTTCGAACATTTACCACAAGGTTCTGAAGAAAATGGGTCTTCGAAATAATCCAGAATATACTGCTGCAGACAAGTATGGGTATGACAATAGTTAATCATAGCCTGAAGCTTGGCATATTCCTCTTTCTTTTTTTCTTCTGAAGGGGACTGGTCAATTAAAAAACGCTGGAGATTAATATCCTGACTGGAAAATAAAAGAGCACAGTCACCAGGTTCACCGTCCCGTCCCGCACGTCCAGCTTCCTGGTAATAGGATTCGATATTCATAGGCATTGAATAATGGATCACATACCGCACGTTGGATTTATCAATCCCCATACCGAAAGCGTTGGTTGCAATAATTGTAGTGATTTCATCCTGGACAAAATCCACTTGAGCTTGCTTCCTCTGGTTTTCTGTCATTCCTGCATGATATTTTCCGGCTGAGAAACCTTTTTTGGATAAGTAGTGCTGTAAACTGTCCGCATCTTTTCTAGTAGCGGTGTAGATAATGCCGGATTCATTAGGGCGGGTTTTTAAATATTCTTCTACAAAATCCCTCTTATCCCGGCCTTTTATAATGCGGAATGATAAGTTATCCCTCGCAAACCCCGTATTAACGATTGATTCATCCGGTACATCAATCAGCTGTTTAATATCCCGGATTACCTCTTGGGTAGCCGTAGCGGTGAGCGCCATTAAAACAGGTAAATTAGTGATCTGGTACAGGGTGGGTACGATGGAACGATAACTGGGTCTGAAATCATGTCCCCACTGAGAAATACAGTGGGCTTCATCAAAGGCAATGAGAGATAAGGGAATACTCTGAATCGTTGACAAAAACTGTGGGGAATCAAATCGTTCAGGAGCTACATAAACAAACTTGTAACGCCCTTGTCTTAAATCTTGAAGACGCTGCCTCTGCTCACCTGCTGAAAGAGAGCTATTAATATAAGTTGCGGCAATTCCATAGGAATTCAGAGCATCAACCTGATCTTTCATTAAGGAAATAAGCGGGGAGATAATAATAGCTGTGCCCTCAAGACTTAAGCCCGGAATTTGATAGCATAACGATTTACCTCCGCCTGTCGGCATGACAGCCAATGTATTACGGTCGTGGAGTACATGACTGATCGCTTCTTTCTGACCTTTCCGAAAAGAAGAATAGCCATAGTATTTTTGTAAAATTTCCTCAGCCTGCTGCATCATTGTGATCATCCTTTTATGTGAAAAAAATAGAGAGGTTTAAATTCTATGAAAATTGTGTGTTTATGAGTACTGGAACCCTTCCTCATCTTATCACGTTTTACAATTTATTATAGGGGAAAACAGAGGGGTGTGTAACCCTTCATAAATAAGGAGTGTAACTTAATGAAAGCTATTGTAATTGAACAATATGGCGGTAAAGATCAATTAATAGAGAAACAAGTCGATACCCCTGAACCGGAAGCGGGTCAGGTTTTAGTGGAAATGAAAGCAACTTCAATTAACCCGATCGATTGGAAAGTAAGAGAGGGTTATTTGAAAGAGATGCTGGATTTTGATTTTCCAATTATTCTAGGCTGGGATGCAGCCGGTGTAATTAAGGAAGTCGGTCAAGGTGTCGATCAGTTTAAAGTAGGGGAACGAGTTTTTGCACGTCCAGCTACTACGCGATTAGGCACTTATGCTGAGTACGCGGTAATTGATGAAGAACAACTTGCCCGCATTCCTGAGAATATCCCTTTTGAGGAAGCGGCAGCAGTGCCTCTTGCCGGTATGACAGCCTGGCAGTGTCTCGTGGACTTTGCCGAGATTGAAGAAGGGGACTGGGTTCTTATACATGCAGGTTCCGGTGGTGTAGGCCATTACGCTATCCAGCTTGCTAAGCAAATGGGTGCTTATGTAGCGACAACGGCCAGTGGCAAAAATCAGGCCTGGGTAGAAGAACTTGGTGTCGATCGTTTTATTAACTACAAACAAGAAGATTTTTCTGAGGTGCTCAGTGAAATAGACATCGTACTGGACACGTTAGGAGGAGAAAATCAGGAGAAAAGCTTCAGTATTCTGAAAGAAGGCGGACGTTTAGCATCAATTGTTCAGCCCCCAGATGAAGAAAAAGCCAAGCAGCACGGAGTTAAAGCAGGATTTGTCTGGCTGGAACCAAACGGTGAGCGCCTTTCTAAACTGGCAGAAATGATGGAAGAAGGCCAGTTAACCTCGGTCATAGGAAATCGATATAAGCTTAGTGAAGAAGGAATTCGAAAAGCACACGAGGCCAGTGAAAGTCATCACGCTAAAGGAAAAATAGTCATTTCTATGGAATAGTTTCAGCCGTATAGGCCGTTTCTCTCTATCTATTATGATAGAGGGAGGCGGTTTTTTGTTTAAATTTTCTTACAATTTTTGTGTAGTTGCGGTAAACTTAGGGTAAGTAGTAAACATATCGTCAGAATGGGGGAGAGGTTTTTGCTAAATCATTATAAGACTGGAGCATTTTATGACGAAATGATGGAGGATAATGGGAATCCTAAACGTCATTATAGATCCTTTTACCAGTTAATGGAGAATTTTTCTGAGAAGGAGCTACGTGAGAAACATGAAACGGCTCAGTTAAACTTCTTGAGACAAGGTATTACATTTACCGTTTATAATCATACAGGAGGTACGGAACGAACGATGCCGTTCGATTTTGTGCCTATTATTATTCCTGAGCCTCAATGGAATAAGGTAGAAGAAGGAATGAAGCAGCGAATAAAGGCCCTCAATCTGTTTTTGGAAGATATTTATCACGATCAAAAAATTATAGAAGCTGGGATAATACCTAGAGATCTAATTGAAAATAATCCTTATTATTACAATAAACAAATCGGGGGAGTGAACGTCCCTTTAAATAATCACGTGTTTCTTGCAGGTGTGGACTTGATCAAAGATGAAAACGGTGATTATCGAGTTTTAGAGGATAACCTGCGAAATCCTTCCGGGATGTCCTATGTCTTTCAAAATCGCTATGTTATGAGACAAGTGTACCCGGAATTATTCTTTGAACATTCAATTGAAACCCTTGAACATCAGGTTTCTGAACTTCACAAAGCAGTTATAAGCCACACCCCGCCAAATGCAGAGCCCCATTCTACCCCTACGGCAGTATTACTGACCCCGGGAATTTATAACTCAGCCTATTATGATCACGTATTTTTGGCGCAGCAAATGGGTATTGAGCTTGTAGAAGGAAGAGATTTAATTGTAAAAGATGACGTTGTTTATATGAAGACCATACGAGGCTTAAAGAGAGTAGATATTATTTACAGACGCATTGATGATGATTTCCTTGATCCCGAGGCGTTTCGCCCGGATTCAGCTTTAGGGGTCTCCGGTTTACTTAGGGCTTATAAAAAAGGAAATGTTTCGATCCTGAATGGAATAGGGAATGGCGTCGCGGATGATAAGGCTATTTATGTCTATGTTCCTGATATGATCCGTTTTTACTTAGACGAAGAACCTATTATTCCTAATGTAGAAACATACTTTCTAAGTGACCCTGAAAAACTAGAATATGTTCTTGAAAACATTGATCAATTAGTTATAAAAAATGTAGGAGCTTCGGGCGGGTATGATATGTTAATTGGTCCGCAATCAGAACCGGAAGAACAAAATGAATTTAGAAGAAAAATTATTGAAACTCCCCATCAATATATAGCACAGCCGACGATCAAACTCTCAAGGGCTCCTGCTTATCAGGAAGGGCGTTTTTATCCTTGTCATGTAGATTTGCGCGTGTTTGTAATGACTGGTGATTACACTCATGTCATTCCTGGTGGTTTATCAAGAGTAGCTCTTAAAGAGGGGTCGTTAGTCGTGAACTCTTCACAGGGCGGCGGAGGAAAAGACACTTGGATTTTGTCGGAAGGAGGAGAAACTCATGCTTAGTCGTGTAGCAGACTCCTTATATTGGATGGCTCGTAATATTGAAAGGGCGGAAAACAACTCCAGAGTACTTAGTGTACAGCTGATCCACATGCTGGAAGCCTCTGATCAAGAGATTATGGATCGTGATTGGGGCGAAGTTCTGGATATTTGTGCTGCAAAGCTTGATTATATGGATCGTTACGAACGTATTGACCGGGAAACTATTATTCAGTATTTGACCATTAGTCCAGTCAATTTAAATTCCCTCATGAACAGCATGAATTATGCGAGGGAAAATGCGAGGGCTACGAGGGATATCATCCCTGACGATTTATGGGAGGTTCTCAATGAATTTCATTTAGCCCAGAAAGATTGGCAGGAGCTGCCAAATACAAGACAGCATACTCAGGAGTACCTGAAAAAGGTAAAAACCACTTCAATGACGGCACAAGGAATTATTGAATCAACAATGAGCCGGGGAATTCCTTATACGTTCATAAAAGTCGGAAAATGGATTGAGCGGGCTGATAAAACAGCACGTGTCTTAAATGTCATCTGTGAAAAAAACAGGAAAGAGGCAAGCTATGGAACGAATAATTATTATTATTGGCTAACAGCTCTTCAATTCCTGCATGGATATGATGCTTACATTAAAGAACATCCGCCTACAATGGAGTCGAGAAACGTACTTGACTTTATGATTAAGGAAAGATCGTTTCCAAGATCCATTCGCTATTGCATGGATCACGTGATGGAAGCCGTTCAACGTCTTGAAGGGGGGAAGATTTCTCATTATTCAAAAGATCTCTTTCACATGCTTGAAACCATTCAAGAAGAAATAAAAGAAACTGATATTGAACATATGGATATGGAGGAACTGATGAGTTTTCTGGATCATTTTCAGGATCGTTGTCTTACTGTCAGCCGGATGTTCTCTGAAACATATTATCTGATTGAGCCCGTACACGTGAGATAGGTAAGAATTAGCAGGAGGAAAGTTTATGAAGTATGAAATTGAACATATTAACACGTTCTATTATGAGAATTTTGTAGATCAAAGTATGAATCATATCCGGTTAAAACCCACAACGGATGAATGTCAGCGACTATCCACTTATCGTTCAGAAGTGATTCCAAATTCGGTGATGAAGGAACATATCGATTATTGGGGAAATAATGTAGAAACCTTCTTTATTCCGGAAAAGCATCAGCATTTGACTGTCAAAACCCAGTCGACTGTCAGTATTCAAAAGAGTCCTCTCATTAAGATGATACACTTCTCTGATGAGATGCGCACTATTTTTCATTCCGATTTATTTCGCAGTCATTACCTTGCTTTCTTGAATGAAACACCTTACACGTTTATGTATAAAGAACAAATCAAGGAAATCGAAGATGCTGTTGGAGATTCTTCCGATCCGATCCAATTCTCCCTTGATCTTATGGCCTTTATTCATCAATCCATTGTTTATGATGGCACAGTAACTCAAGTGAATACCAAAGCATATGAATCTTGGCCTTTAAAGGCAGGGGTATGCCAGGATTATGCGCACGTTATGATCGCTGTACTAAGAGACAAAGGAATCCCGGCTCGTTACGTAAGTGGATATTTGTATGTGGGTGAAGGCTCAGCCTTAATTGGAGATGCAGCTACTCACGCTTGGGTAGAAGTTATGATACCGGGAATCGGCTGGGTAGGCTTAGATCCTACAAATAATGTGGAAGCGCTGGAAGAGCATATTCGCATAGGAAGCGGCCGGGACTATGCAGATGTAAGTCCTCTGCAAGGTGTCTATCGTGGAGGCGGCCAAAACCTTGATGTAAAAGTCAGTGTCACACTGGTTGATCAATAAAAGCACAAAAATCACCCTTCTATAATAAAGAAGGGTGATTTTTATCATTAGTTTTGATAGTTTTTAGAAGGTAAAGGGTCTCGTTTAGCATAGTGAACCAGTCCCCCAATTGCACCTCCAATAAGCGCTGGAAGAACCCAACTTAAGTTAAGCTCTGAAAGAGGAAGGTTCTGGACCAAAGGCTTAAAAGCAGAAACATCAGCACCAAAAGCGGCAAGCCCATCGTAAAGGCTAATAAATGAAGTAAATATAATAGCCCCTCTGTACACATAGGTGGAGTGATTAAAGAACCCTCCTGCGAAAGTTAAAGCTACAAGCACAATCGTAATAGGATATACAAATACAAGAACCGGTACTGAGTAAGAAATGATTTGACTAAGCCCGATGTTGGAAATACCAAAGCTGATCAATGTCACAATAAGGGTTATCTGCTTATAAGATAACGCCGCTATACGTTTAGAGAAAAATTGACCGCAGGCAACGGTAAGCCCTACGCAGGTTGTAAAGCAGGCAAGGCTTACAATGACACCAAGTAGAATCGTGCCAGCGGATCCATACATGATTTCGGCTGCCCCCGATAATATGGCACTTCCATTGTCATATGTTCCTTCTGTAGCCATTTTTGTACCAATCCATCCGATTCCTACATATACACTAGCAAGACCGAGAGCCGTAACTAACCCAGCCTTTAACGTGCGCATAGTCAGTTCTTTCTGGTCTGTTACCCCGCGATCGCGGAAAGATGTTACCACGATAAGACCAAATGCAAGTGAGGCAATAGCATCCATAGTTAAATATCCTTCAACAAAACCTGAGAAAAACGGCTGGGATGAATACTTTTCTCCAGCAGGCTGAACCGATCCGTCCAATAAGAAGAAGCTCCCTACAACCAATCCTAAAATGGCTAGAAACAAAGCTGGAGTTAAGATTTGTCCTATTCGATCAACAAGCTTAGAGGGATTTAGACTGACTAAATACACAATAGCAAAGAATAGAATAGAGAATATCAGTAGCATGAAAGAGCCACCGCTCACAAATGGGACCACTCCAGTCTCAAAAGCAACGTTCGCAGCTCGAGGAATGGCAAAGAAAGGGCCGATTACTAAATATACCATGGAGGTGAACAATAGGCCGAATAAAGGGTGGACCCTTCCTGCAAGTTCAGTAGCGCCATTTCTAAAATATGAAATGGCTGCAACCGTTATAATAGGCAAGCCTACTCCCGTAAGTACAAAGCCTGCTATAGCCGGAAGATAGGAAGTGCCTGCTTCAATGCCCAGGGATATAGGGTATATAAGATTACCGGCGCCAAAAAATAAGGCAAACAGGGTAAAGCCAATGAATACTGTATCTCTAGCTCTCATAAATATGGTCCTCCTAAGATGTCTGTTCTATATTGTGCGTAAAAAAGACCTTCCTAACCAAGAATGAGCGCCTGAGATCATACTAAGGTATAGGAAGATCAAATAATCGAATTCTTATACAACGCCGTAATACTATCAATGTCAAAAAATTATGTCAATACTTTTAATTTAAATAACGATGCTGCTAAATATTGGTGTAATTTTATAAGAGGTTTATTAAACTAACGGACCGGTTAGTTGAAGACTCAGTTTCGAGATATTGGTTTGACGTGAAGGTCCTACGGGGGACGATTTCGCTTTCCGTGGGCATGTGGTAAGCTTCCTCGGGCTTCGCCTTCCGGGATCTTACCGATCATGTTCATCCCACAGGAGTCTTCATCGTCCCCCTTCAGACCTTGCCAAATCAGAAGCTCGAAACCATTTCAAACATCACCTGCTTGATGATGAATTAGACCATGCGTAATTTTGTAGCTTTTTAGGGAGCAACGATACGCAATAGCCTGTTATAAAAGGATTTAATGCAGATTAAGGAGAAGAACTTTCCTCTTCTGGAAGAGTCCGTTCGCAACATTATAGTGGGGTTGGTGGGGAAATGGCGAGACTCCCATGGGAGAAGGAACTAGGTGAGATCCCGCAGGGAGTGAAACGAGCGAGGAAGCTCACCGTTCCCCCATAGGAAAGCGAGTTATTTCCCAACCAGCCCTTCTCCCAAATATCGTAACGGACCCCAACTATCTCGAAACTGAGTCTTCAAAAAATGGAGCTAAACTGTAAAATCAACACCAGGAGTAAGCAGGTCTAAATAATAAACAGTAGGTTTTCTAATGAAAGATTGTGTTTATCGTGCAGAGTTCTAAAAGGCCAATTTAGTTTACAGAACTAAGATCTGGATATAGAATATGGCTATATCATAACGCGATGTGTATAAACATACTGGAGATGAGGGACACGTTAATGATTGATTCACTATTGTTACAATTTATGTTAATCGGAAGTCTTGGGGTTGGATCACAGTGGATAGCCTGGCGTTTTCGTCTACCGGCAATCGTGGTGATGTCGATCGTAGGTCTCTTAGTAGGACCGGTCTTCGGTTTAATGAATCCAGAGCAGGACTTTGGAGAACTATTTAAACCCATTATTTCTTTAGCTGTTGCCGTCATACTATTTGAAGGCAGCTTAAATTTAGATATGAAAGAAGTACGAGGACTCGGACGGCCTGTTTTTCGTATTGTTACGTTTGGAGCTTTTATAAGCTGGATTCTGGGCGCACTGGCTGCTCACTACGTCGCCGGGCTTTCATGGGCAGTGGCTTTTGTGATTGGCGGACTGTTTATTGTTACGGGTCCAACTGTTATTCTTCCTTTATTAAGGCAGGCTAAATTAAAGCCCAGACCTGCTAAGATACTGAAGTGGGAAGGTATTATAGTCGATCCAATTGGAGCGCTGCTAGCTGTTTTTGCCTTTGAAATTATCGAGTTTATTATGGGAACAAACGTCAACCCTTCTGAACTTCTTCTATTCTTTTTGGCTTCCCTATTTGCTGTGATTTTAGGTTGGGCATGCGGCAAGGGAGTAGGTTGGATGTTTGAAACCGGATATGTACCAGAGTTTTTAAAGTCACCTGTGGTCTTTACCGTTGTCATTGCTTGTTTTACCATCGCTGATGAAATCACTCATGAAACAGGTCTTCTCTCTGTCACAGCAATGGGAATGACATTGGCTAATATGCATATTTCGTCTATAGCGGATATGAGGCACTTTAAAGAAAATATTTCCTTGCTGCTGATCTCAACGATATTCGTGATGTTGACAGCTTCTCTGACTCAGGAGACTTTAGTTGAAATCTTTAATGTGCAAATTATTGGTTTTGTTTTACTCATGCTGTTTATTGTTCGTCCTTTATCCATCTTTCTGTCCACCATGGGGACCGATCTATCGAAATCAGAAAAATTACTCGTTGGCTGGATAGCTCCGCGAGGCATAGTTGCTTTAACTGTAGCCAGTTACTTCGCGAGTATCCTTTTGGAATCTGGTTTTGAGGATGCTTCAATACTCATTTCCCTTACATTTGCCCTTGTATTTACTACGGTTGTAGCACATGGGTTTACGATTGGATGGCTCTCTAAGAAGCTGGGGCTCTCCATGGAAGGACCGCCTGGAGTGCTTATTTCCGGAGGAAGTCAATTTGCAACAGGCTTGGCTAAGACACTGGAGGATTTGAAAGTTCCCGTTCTTATTGCAGACTCCTCCTGGGAACGATTGTCGCGTACCAGAGCCGCAGGGATAAAATCATATCATGGAGAAATTTTATCGGAACAAACGGAGTACTATCTGGATATGACACCATATGAGTACCTTATAGCTGCAACGGAACTGGATTCCTATAATGCGCTTGTATGTACCACATTTGTTCCGGAGTTCGGTCGAAATAATCTGTATCAGCTGAGCTTGAGTGATCGTGAAGGGGATAACCTGGAAAATCTTGTTCATACAATTGGGGGAAGAGTTCTTTTTAAAGAAGGAGCCTCCTGGGAGGAATTGAACATCATGGTTGAAAGTGGTTATGTATTCCGGAAAACAAATATAACGGAACAGTATAAATATGAAAATTACTTGAATAATATCGATAGCGAAGCGGTTATCCTGTTTATTAAAAAACCTTCAGGGAAGATTGAATTCTTTAGTCCAGAGGTGGAAAATAGGGCTGAAAATGGAGATGTAGTTGTGGCATTAACTCCTCCTAGTAAAGAATTTGAAAAAATACAAGAGAAACTTGAAGAACAGAGAAAAGAAAATGGAAATAAAAAGCAGAAAAAATAAGAGAAAGGACCGCTGTTTGAGCGGTCCTTTCTCTTATTTTACCATCCTATGCGGTAAGTTCTATTTAGTTTAAGCGTCAGCTTCAACCAGCTGCCCCTTCAAATCCTTCAACTCTTTTTCCATACGTTCTAATTGAGCTTCAGCATTTTCCACATTAGCTCCGTTCGCTTCCAGCTTGTCTAAATCTCCTTGGATTCTTATATAATCAGCTTTTAAAAAGGCGATTTGATCTTGAATTTCCTTCTTATTCATGTATTCTCTCTCCTTTCTTCTATTGTAGAAGACTTCTCAAGAAAGTATAATAGTATTAATTTTCTAATTTGTCTAATTTTATCATACAGAAGCAAAAATATAGCAGAAGGCGGGGAGCAAAATGAAAATCTTTCAGGAACAGAATATAGAGGCATTTACGTTATCTATTCAAGACCTTCTCCTACAAAGAGAAGCTGAAAATAACCTGCCGCTAGGAATTTTAAGGCGGATACAGGAATCATCTTCAAATAAAGATTCTTTGTTAATTAAAATTGAAGAAGAAGGGCGTCCAGTATTTATGACGATGAGAACTCCGCCCCATCTTTGGATTTTACCGTCCATTCCAGCCGTTACTTCCAGCCATATTAAGAGTTTAGCTCGTTACTTGTTTGAAAATCAATACGAAGTACCCGGAATTCTTGGGGAAGGGGAAGCGGTTCAGCATTTTATTGATGAGTGGGTCAACATCACTGGGAAAAATCCTATCATACATATGCGCCAGGGAATCTACCGTTTGAATAAATTGCAGCCCATTCATATGAAGGAGGGGGAACTAATCGAAGCTAAGGAGTCTGACTTTGGTCTCGTTAAGAAATGGTTAACGTGGTTCGGAGAAGAAACCAATGAAGGGACGATAAAAGAGCGAACTGCTGAAATTGCAGAGGAAATGATTCGCACGCGGCGAATGCACCTTTGGATAGTTAATGGAGAGGCTGTCTCTATGGTTGCCAGAGCTCGCGTGACCCCCAATGGGGCTACAATTAATGCCGTATTTACACCCGATGAATTTAAAAGAAGAGGATATGCAACGCAGGCTGTATGGACACTTACAAAGAAGTTATTGGACCAGGGGTACGAGTTTTGTTCACTATATACGGACCTTGATAACCATTCATCAAACTCCATTTATAAAAAAATTGGTTATGAATGGATAGGTAATTCAATTGTATATCACTTTATTGACTAGTAAATGGAAATAAAAAGGCTAAATTTGGAGAAAATACTATCTATAGAAAGCAATAAAGATGATATACAAGAAATTTGATTACAAATTCATTACATTATTAAATTTGAACAAAATATACAAAAAAATCTGTATAAATTAATTTGAGTGTTCTCCATATGTTCGGTATGATGTTTAGTAAGTGAGCTTCAAAAACCTCACTTATCGCCAATTTAGGAGGCTAAATGAGTTGAATCCATTAAAGATCGTCGACAAATTTATACTTAAAGTTGAAGAATTCATTCTCAGTTATGCGATCATTATCATTGCCTTAATGGTAGTAGGCAAGGCTTTAAGCCGAGCGATCTTCACTTACACCCCACCTTTTGCAGATGAGGTTAGTCAAATCGCGATTGTAGTTGCTACATTTATGGGGATCAGTTATGCGGCCCGGAAAGGAAGACATATCAGCATGTCTGCCTTCTATGATCTAGCTCCTTTTAAGGTCAGAAAAATTCTAGCCATATTTATACCGCTGGTTACAGCGATTGTATTATTTGTACTTACTTATTTTTCAGCTCTTTATGTTTACGATGTATATGAGTCAGGCAGGGTTACTTCAGCGCTTCAAATGCCCTCTTACTTTTTATACATTTTCATTCCGATCGGTTTCTTGCTCGGCGGAATACAATTCCTTAGAAATATGTGGGTGAATATTAAGCACCGTGATGAGATTTATCTTGGAACAGATGCTAAAGACTACAATGATCAGGATAAACACGAAATCCATGAAGGCACACACTTATAAAAAAATACAACAGAAGAAAGGATAAAGATATGGTTGCCACACTACTAACGATTATGGTGGTCCTTTTATTATTGAATTTTCCGATGATGATCCCGCTTATGGCGGCTCCATTAATTGTACTGTTCATTTATTTTCCCAACTTGGATCCTATGATTTTAATGCAGCAATTTTCTACAGGAATTGAACCGTATGTCCTTCTAGCGGTTCCACTATTCATTTTTGCGGCGGATATTATGACGACAGGGAAAACGTCAAACCGGCTGCTTGATTTCATTGGCTCATTTATCGGTCATATTCGCGGTGGTTATGCCGTTACAACAGCTGCGGCCTGTACGTTATTCGGTGCTATCTCGGGATCAACACAGGCTACGGTCGTAGCGATTGGTAAACCGATGCGCGAACGTCTTTTGAAAATCGGTTACAAGGATCCAACAGCGATGGCATTAATCATTAATTCCAGTGATGTGGCGTTGCTCGTTCCACCGAGTATTGGCATGATCATCTACGGTCTTGTGTCCGGTACATCTGTAGGTGACTTGTTCATTGCAGGTATTATTCCTGGTATTATCGTATTTTTAAGTTTTTCGATTTACAGTATCATTTACGCCAAGGTAGCTGATATTCCTTTGGCAAATAAAGTTTCCTGGAGCGAACGCTGGCGATTGACCCGTAAGGCTCTCTTGCCGTTAGGGTTTCCGATTATCATTATTGGCGGTATTTATACGGGGCTCTTCAGTCCGACTGAGGCCGCCGGAATGTCAGTTCTTTATGCTTTTGTCTTGGAAGTGCTCATTTACCGTTCCATTCATATTAAAGAATTACCGAAAATTGCCCGATCTACAGGATTGGTTACTTCTGCCGTATTCGTGCTAGTAGCAGGCGGACAGGCATTCACGTGGGTGATCTCTTTCGCCCGCATACCACAGATGATCACAGAAACAGTTCTTGGAACAGAGCCTAGTGCAATTTTTGTATTACTTATGGTCACGGTCTTTTTCTTTATCGGATGTATGTTTGTCGATCCGATTGTTGTGATCCTGGTATTAACTCCAATTTTTTACCCGGCAGCTATGGATGCCGGAATCGATCCTATTCACTTGGGAGTCGTCATTACCTTCCAGGCTGCGTTAGGCTCGGCTACACCACCGTTTGGAGTGGATATATTTACGGCGAGCGCCGTATTTAATAAGCCATATCTGGAAGTGATTAAGGGCACTCCGCCCTATATCATTATGATGGTAGTTATTTCATTTTTACTCATATTCTTCGAGGAGCTTTCCCTTCTACTAATTTAAAAAGAAGAGGGAGTTTATATAAAAAATTGGGAGGTCATTATCATTATTAAAAAGAAACGTATGGTTGGATTAGCCATGATGTTTGTATTAGGTATGTTGTTAGCTGCCTGTGGCGGCAACGGCGATGGCGGAGACAATGCCAGCGGCGGAGAAGGACAGACTTACAATTGGAAGTTCGTTACTGAAGAAGTAGATGGACAAGTTCAATATGAATATGCAGAAGAATTTGCTAAACGCATGAATGAGAAGTCTGATGGGGCTGTAAACATTGAGGTCTATGAATTCGGAGGACTAGGAAGTGAAACCGACCAGGTGGAGCAGTTGCAAAGTGGAACTGTTGAAATGGCGGTTATGTCCCCAGGTTTTACTGGTAATATGGTAAAAGAAGGACAGATCTTTGCTCTGCATTTCTTGTTTCCAGACAGTGTTGAGAAAACACAGCAAATTTTGAACGATAGTGAAGCTTTAAACACAGATCTACGTAAAAAGTATGAAGAACATAGTATTTCACCGTTATCTTTCTGGACAGAAGGTGCGATGCAATGGACATCCAGTAAAGAAATCACAGAGCCAGCGGATTTCGAGAATTTCAAAATGCGTACGCAGACCTCTCCTTTAATTCTTGAGTCTTATAAAGCTTATGGAGCGGAACCTACTCCAATGAGCTGGTCAGAATTATACACCGCGCTTGATCGTGGAACAGTAGAAGGACAAGAGAACCCGATCTTCTTTATTGGAGATGCTTCTTTCCACGAGGTACAAGACTATATGACATTGTCTAATCATAACAACTACGTTGCGATGACGACCGTTAATACCGATTGGTATGAAGGTCTGAATGATGAAATGAAAACCATGGTAGATGAAACTACTCAGGAAATGCAAGAGTGGGTATTTGAAGAACAGAAGGCACAGAACGAAGAATATTTACAAACGATTAAAGAAGATACAGAGAATCCAACAGAGATTGTTGAGTTGACGGATGAGCAGCGTCAAATGTTTAAAGATAAGGCGATGCCTGTACGTGACTACTATCGTAACGAGGTTTCTACGGTAGATGGACAAATCCTGGATAAACTTCAGGAAGAGATTGAAGCAGCTGGAGAATAATTGTTTATAGCCAAAAACCATCATGTCCTGTAAGGACATGATGGTTTTTTTCAATGTATCGGCTCCCACGGATCCGTCTGTTTGCGGTAGTCCATATAAGTAAGGAGGAGCACAAGAATGAACAAGAAGCTTGAAAGCTTAAACAACGTGGCTGTGTCGACAAATTGGTAAATAAAACCAAGGATAAGGGCACTTGACCCTATGCCAAGATCAATACAGGAATAATACATGCCGTTTGCGATGCCGCTTCGTTCTGTGGTGGTCTTAGAAATCACCCAAGCCTGGAGAGCGGGCATCATAGAACCGAATCCAATTCCGAAGATCGCCCCTGCTATAATCAAATGAACATTCGTGCTCGCAAGCGACAGGATCCACATGGCAATAAAGGATAAGACCGAACATACCATGATCAGCTTCCAGGGCCCCTTGCGGTCGAAGTATTTTCCAGTGATCGGTCGGGAAATAGTAGCCAGTACCGCGTTGAAAAAGTAAAATAGGAAGGTTCCAGATAAACCTTGCTCGTTCCCGAAAATAACGAGGTAGGTAACTACCGCTCCGTAGCCGAAAGTATTCAGGAAGGTTACAAGAGCAGGGTAGCGGCTTCTGCTTTCCACTAAAGAACCTACAAAGGAGAAGGGAGGAGGCTGCTTCTGATTTTGGTAGACACTTTCAGGGGTTACAAAGCTGGTCACGGAAAGTAAGATAAGTGCTACAGCTCCTAAGGCCGCCGCAATCCAGACCAGAAGCTGAAAAGTAAAGTTTTGATAAAGGTAAATACCTAAGCTTGGGGCCATGATCATTCCTACCGTAACAGACAAACCAAAATAACCCATTCCCTCACCAACACGTCTTCGGGGAATTAAATCTACGGCTGCTGTTCCGTTAACTGTCGTGGACCACCCCCAGGCCAGACCATGAATAAAACGGATGATTAAAAGGACAACGACTATCTGAGTGATCGGATACAATGTCGTCATAATCAGCAGAGAAATCGAGCCAATAAAAACCAGTTTTTTCCTTGCGCGTGTCATAAGCAGGTGACCAATGAAAGGGCGGATAAGGATAGCTGCAAAGGCAAACATGGTCGTGATTAAACCAATTTGCAGACTGCTGCCGCCTATCGATTCTATGTAAGGTGGTAAATTTGGCAATAGCATTTGAAAACTCATAAATGTAAATAAGTTGCCAAGTATTAAAAATATAAATGGCCAGGTCCATAGCTTGGGGAGCGCCGACTGCATTAAGGTTTCCTCACTTTCTATAGAATTCATAAGAAACCCCCACTTCTTAAATGAACGTGTGGGGGGGAATAGGATTTTTTCTAATCATGTGTTTCTTTTCTTCTCTCCAGCCATTCTTCGTAAAAGTGGGTAGTTATGGCTTTTAAGACAGCGTAGGTAGGGATTGCAAACAATAGGCCAAGAAAACCTGCTAAACTTCCAGCTGCGAGAATTAACGTAATGATGGTTAAGGGGTGAATACTTAAAGCTTTCCCCATAACGTTAGGAGAGACAAAATTTCCTTCCAATTGTTGAGCAATGACCATAATTATTGCTACCCATAAGGCTAAGATTGGTTCTTGAAGAAGTCCTACAAGCATCGCAGGGATGACAGCCAGAAAAGGACCTACAAAAGGAATGACGTTCATAAGCATGGCGAATAAAGAAAGCGTTAGAGAGTAGTCCAGGTCAATAATTAAATAGCCGACTAGTAACAACAGCCCCACTACAATACTTACAGTCATCTGGCCAAGAATAAAAGCATTAAGTGTATGATCAACCGAGTGAGCTAATTTCCCAAAACTTTTAGCTGCACGTTTACTTAGAAATTTTTGAATAAAAGGAACAAACTTATCCCCGTCCTTCAACATAAAAAACAGGAAGAAAGGAATAAGTACAAGGGCAAATACAAATCCAATCAATTGACTGATAACATTAATGATAATTTTGGAAGCATCCTGTAAATAGCTTTGAAGGTTTTCCACGACATTGTTAATTGTACTGTCAAACTGGCTTGGTATGATATCCTGATTTTGCTGCCAGTAACTAATTGTATCCCCGAACATATCAATCATGCCTGGGAGGTTATTGATCAATCTCGTAAATTGCTGCTGAGCAATAGGAGCGATAAATTGAACGATTATAAAACCTAGTAAAATATAAAGTAAGAAGATGATCAGAATAGCAATGAGCCTGTGAACCTTGTATCTTTCAAGGAAATGCAGGACAGGCCGTGAAATATAAAATAAAATTCCTCCGCCGATCAAAGGAAGCGCAATGGCCCCAATATACGTAAATACGGGTTCAAAAAAGAACTGAATTTCATGAAGGAGAAGAATAAGAAGCGAAATTAAGATACCTGCGACAATGGTTTGGAACCAACGTTTATGGATCAAAGACGACACACCTTTATGTAAATTTAAATGCTCTTATGAATATTCGTTACTGGAAGGAGCGATCCCTTCTTAAATAAATGGCTCTATTAAATCATAGTGCTGATATTAACTCTTTCAGATAAGCTCCCTTTAGTTGAAGACTCAGTTTCGAGCTATTATGGAGCGTAAGATCCTCCGGGGGACGATTTCGCTTTCCGGCCCTGCACGACACAGGGTCGTTCGACGTTGCCACACGACGTGGCGTTCTTGTCGAACCTCCTCTTCTGTGGTGAGCTTCCCCGGGCTTAACAGCCCTGCGGGATCTCACCGATCATGTTCATCCGGCTCTTACCCTTCAGGAAGTTGCAAACGTCAATCATGTCCTAAACGACATGTAGTGCTATCCAGCTCCAGCACCTAGCGGCTAGTGAGACTTCCCTCACTTCTGTACGATAAAGGCAACATCGAATCGCTCCGCTCTTCGTGTTTTCTATATCTCCGCCAGCTCAGTCCAGTCCATACGCCGCTGAGCAAGGTGCTTCCGCTTTTAAAATAGGAGTCTACATCGTCCCCCTACGGACCTTGCCTTAATAGCAATTCGAAACCACTCAACACACCGTTTTCTTGGTGAGAAAAAAGCATGGGATAAGGCGTTTATTTTTATACTAGAACGATGTGAAAAGCTTGTCTTAGGAGCATTTAGGACCTATTTAGAAAGAGAGAGTTCTCTCTTCTGAAAGGGTCCGTTCGCCATAATAAGGCTGGGTTGGTGGGGAAATGGCGAGACTCCCATGGGAGAAGGGACTAGGTGAGATCCCGCAGGGAGTGAAACGAGTGAGGAAGCTCACCGTTCCCCCATAGGAAAGCGAGTTATTTCCCCACCAATCCTATACCTTTTAAGTAACGGACCCAATTTATCTCGAATTCGAGTCTTCAACAATCCGGCCCTATAGATGAAGAACGAAATCAACGATAACGTTTATTAAAATCAAACAAAAAAAGAAAGGTTTAGTTAAGGATACCAGAACTAATGGATAATAGTCATACATTTACATCATTTAACCAATTATACTTATAATGGAATAGAGTTTATATAGAATGTCAAAGGAGGATAAAAATGAACGATGAAATTTTAAAACGATTCTGTTCTTATGTAAAGGTAAATACCCAATCAGATGAAAATAGCTCAGAGACGCCATCAACGGAGGGGCAGTGGACCCTGGCCCGTCAATTGGAAGAAGAGCTTGAGGAGATTGGTATGAATGAAGTTTCTATTGATGAGAATGCTTATGTTATGGCGACGCTTCCGGCTAATACAGAGAAAGATGTACCGGTTATCGGTTTTCTTGCTCATATAGATACAGCTGTCGACTTCACAGGGGAAAATGTGCAGCCCCAGGTAGTCGAGTCTTATGATGGAGGAGACATCTCTCTAAACGAAGAAGTGAACCTTTCTCCTTTGGATTTCCCTGAATTAAGCAGCTACAAAGGACAAACATTGATCACCACCGATGGAACGACATTGCTGGGTGCTGACAATAAAGCAGGCATCACTGAAATTATGACCGCATTACATTACTTGATCAGACATCCGGAAATCAAACATGGAAAAATCCGGGTAGCTTTCACACCGGATGAAGAAATTGGCCGTGGACCTCATAAATTTAATATAGATAGATTTGCTGCTTCTTATGCTTATACAGTAGATGGAGGACCACTTGGAGAGCTGCAATTTGAGAGTTTTAATGCGGCAACTGCAAATATTGACTTCTACGGCAATAGTGTACATCCTGGTACCGCAAAAGATAAAATGATCAATGCTGTCAAACTGGCTATTGAGTTTCAAGAGAATCTCCCCAAACAAGAAGCTCCTGAGTACACTGAGAATTATGAAGGGTTCTATCATTTGAATTCTTTTCATGGAGATGTAGAACATGCTTCACTCACTTACTTAGTACGTGACCACGATCAGGATTTATTCAAAAAGAAAAAGGACAGCCTTGGTCATTTAGTAGAGGAGATGAAAGATAAGTATGGGTCAGAGCGTATATCTATAGATATGAGTGATCAATACTATAATATGGGAGACAAAATCACACCTGTTAAACAAATTGTGGATACTGCCTCAGAAGCGATGGATAATCTAGGTATCACACCGTTGATTAAACCTATCCGAGGAGGAACAGATGGTTCCCAGCTGTCGTACATGGGGCTGCCAACACCTAACATCTTTACGGGCGGGCAGAATTTCCACGGCAAGTACGAATATATTTCTCTCGATCATATGGAAAAGGCCGTGAACGTTATTGTTGAAATTGCTCGGCTATTTGAAGAAAAAGCCTGATTTTAATCCATTCTGTCTGTTAATTGAACGTTTGTTTAATGGGGTTAAGGGAATGCTTACTCGTAAAGGAACATGAATTTCCCATTATTTAAAATAATTGTAATTAATGATTGCGATTAGAGCGGTTGGCATGCAGTTTATAAATCAAGGCTGAATGCTAAGTAAAGGGAAAGATGAATAATAAAGTCCTTATTCTGGGACAGATCCCCATATTTACGGGCAACAGTCATTGCTTGCGATACCTTTACCCGCTGAGATGTGGTTTTCACCCATGAGATAGATCATTTTGTATAATGAAGGGGAAGAGAAGCATGGATGCACAGTTGTTACTTGAATATGGATGGGTATTGATCGTATTAGTGGGACTGGAAGGTATTTTAGCTGCAGATAATGCACTGGTTCTAGCTATTATGGTTAAGCACCTTCCTGAGAAAAAGCGTAAAAAAGCCTTATTTTACGGATTATTTGGTGCCTTCTTGCTGCGATTTGGCGCTTTATTCATTATTTCATTTTTGGTAGATATATGGCAGGTTCAAGCACTTGGGGCAGCCTATCTATTATTTATATCAGGGAAGCATTTATGGGATAAATGGCGTTCTAGGGATGAAGATCAACCGGAGGAAGAAGAGCAGGATGAGGAAACCGAAAAAGGCAAAGGTTTTTGGGCGACTGTGTTAAAAGTTGAGTTAGCTGACCTTGCTTTTGCTGTTGATTCTATATTAGCAGCTGTTGCTCTTGCTGTTGTTCTGCCTGAGACAGATCTTCCAGATGTAGGAAGTTTGGATGGTGGTCAGTTCGCTGTCATTCTTACAGGTGGTATGATAGGAATTATAATTATGAGGTTTGCAGCTAATATATTTGTTAATTTGCTTCATTCAAGGCCTGGCTTGGAAGTAGCAGCATTTGTTATCGTAGGCTGGGTGGGTGTGAAATTAGTTGTTACTACCCTTGCGCACCCTCACATTCAGATTATTGATGAACATTTTACTCATTCAGCGCTCTGGAAGATAAGCTTTTATTCTGTTCTGCTCATAATAGCGGCTCTTGGGTGGTTTTTATCACCCCAAAAAAACAATAAATAAGTTTAAAGACCTGTAAGAAAATCTTACAGGTCTTTTTATAAGCTTAGTTAGAGCATGGATCAACAAAATAAATTTGCCTTAAGAAGAGAGTTATATAAGCCTTAAAAGTTTTCCTTATGTTCAGAGAAAGGTAAAATAGAAGTAAATCATTGGGGAGGGGAAAGATATGGGGAAAGCTGCACAACATCCGTCAGATCAATTTCATTACATAAAAAACAGAATCAAAATGTTGAATCAAGTTGTGTCTTCGATGGATGCAGATGAAGTGGATATGGACGACTTCAACAGAATATTAGAGATGATTCAACAGCTGCAAATTAAAATGGAGCGTTTCAAAAAAGACTGGGATCAGAAATGAAGACAAGGCAGATGGTGTTTTTTCTGGTTTGGGCAGGGTTTATTCTCTATGCTTGGATGGTCGCTCCAAACGGAAATGATGGTTACTTAAATCAGTTGATCCGTATGAATGATCCTGATCCATTGCTTTTGACTGTTTTTAGCCTGCTTGGTCTGTTTCCAATCACGTTTATGATTCTTTTGCTGACTCACGATAACAGCCGTATCCCGGCCTGGCCTTTTGCTGCTGGTTCGTTTATATTGGGAGCATTTGCACTTCTCCCTTTTTTCTTCTTATCTACTGCAGAGAAGAACCGCAGCGACCGAATACCCAGTACACTAAAAAGAGTGTTAAATGCTGTTTATTTCCATGTATTACTGATGGTCAGTACTACTATGCTTATCATTTTCGGACTTCTGCAGGGTGATTTCACTTTTTATGCCCAAGCCTTCAAAACCTCTCAATTTGTACATGTTATGACCATTGATTTATTTGTCCTGACAGGACTGAGTATCTATACGCTTCATTGGGATCAACAGAAAACAGGCGTTCAAAACAAAAGCTTTTTATGGGGGGCTCTTCCCGTCATTGGGGTAATGGTTTACTTAGTGCAGAATAAGGATCAAAGGAGGCAAAAGATTGAAGGTTAAGCCAATGCCGC
This sequence comes from Halobacillus sp. B29, assembly GCF_052246755.1. Classification (NCBI taxonomy): domain Bacteria; kingdom Bacillati; phylum Bacillota; class Bacilli; order Caryophanales; family Bacillaceae; genus Halobacillus; species Halobacillus sp. B29. Next base: position 15,726 of record NZ_JBQQCM010000005.1, on the reverse strand, counting down.
AAGTAGAAGCGGAAATCATTGCTAACTGGAAATACTCTGGAATTTATAGTTTTTATGACATGACAGCAGATGAAGAGGACTACCAAGAGTTCATTATTGAGGAAACGAGAGGTGAGCATGCTTTTAGAGTGTATGAAAGGGGAAAATTAATTGGTTTTTAATCCCTGACTCCCGTTGAATCAGAGACCGTCGACTTAGGTTTAGGCTTGCGTCCTGATATGACAGGACAAGGAATAGGCGGGTCATTCCTGCAAAAAGCTCTTGATTATGCTGAGATGCATTATGGAGCCCGCTCGTTTACTTTGTCTTTTGCCACATTTAACGAAAGGGCAATCCGAGTTTATAAAAATGCTGGTTTTAAAGTTATTCACACGTTTATGCAGCCGACAAATGGAAGTGAATATGAATTTGTAAAAATGAGAAAAACTAGCTGACTACCCTGTCATAAGATGAAATCCATTGTAAGGCTTCAAGTGTAAGTACACCCTGCCATTCCTGTTTCGCTTTACGCCAAACATCTTCGGAGTTTTCCCACTTCCAGGCTGGTTCAATATAAGGCTGGGCCTCCAGACATTCTATTATGTAATCGAGATGACCCGCTATCGCGTTTGAAGAGATATCTACATCCAGACTATTTGGCGTAGGCTTAAACTGCAAAGGGAGGGGAACATAATTTTTCCACTCTTCTTGATTTAAAGTCACTAGCTGACGTACACCCTTCTTTAACTTCGCGTGAATTTCCTGATTCATGCAGGAAGGATGCATTCTGAAAAAACGCAGATAACAAAAAACTTCATGTTCCGATTCAAAAGTATCAAGGGAAAGTAAGTGCTTTATTGATAAACTGACAAGCTGATCTACATTCAGCTTTGAAGCTTCATCTTTATATGCCAGAAGGTAACCGATAATCTCAGCGGATGGATTTCCCCAATTGTCGTCGATCCATGAAGTTCCATTTTCGTGTACCGTCCACCAGAAGGCATGAGGATAAAGATTCACTTCAGGAGGCACAGCAAGCCATCCTTGACGTTCTTTATTGAAAGACTGTTCAAAGTACTTGAGCGCTTCACTGATCATCTCCCGAGCTTCAGGGTAATGATCTATGGAACATAAAATCTGTAAAGCTACAGAAGAAGCCATGGGAGAGGAATCAGGAAGCCGGAAATCTGCCTCCAGTCCGTGACCGAACCCCCCATCTTGATTCTGATAGGCATGTAAGGCTTTTACAATAGCTTGCTCCGTGCCGTTGTCAAAAAGATACGAGCAGCGTGCTTGTTCAAGGTCACGAGCGTTTGTAAGGATATAATCTTTAGCAGCCTCAAATGCCTTTTTGGATAGATATTTCATATAGATTCCCCCTTTTTGTAGTTATTCGTTCTGAGAAGGGAATATTCCTGTGTAAGCATTATAGTTCCACAGAGCATAATAAGTCTTTTACAATGGAAATGATCACACTGTAAGATCAACACGGATATTTAAAACAATCTTATAATAAAAACAGTGTTAAACAGAAGGGAGAGGTTTAAATTGACATGGCATCACTTTCATTTGAAAGCTGAATGGCCTGGAGGTCGTAACGAAGTTGGAACAATAGAGGCAGACAAACTAAAGACCCAAATATCCATTCCTAAAGAAATGGACGGGCCAGATGTAGGCACAAACCCTGATGAAATGCTGTTAGGCGCTGCGGCAACTTGTTATATTATTACGCTTGGTGCAATGGTTGAGAGAGCAGGATTACCGCTCAAAGAGATGAGCATGGACTCAGAAGGGATTGTGGACGTAACCGACGGAGTGATCACATATAATAAAATCATTCACAAGCCGCGTGTGCTTTTGAAGTCCGAAGCTTCCGATAAAGATATGGATAAGTTGACTAAGCTGGTTGAAAAAGCTGAGAAGAGCTGTATGATTTCAAGAGCAATTGAAGGAAATGTAGCCCTTGAATTACAGCCATCACTTGGAAGAGACTAACAAAGAAAAGAAGAGAGTGAACGTGACACGTTCACTCTCTTCTTTGTTTATTGATTCATAATATAAACTCTTGCCTCAAAAGGACGGAGAGTGAACGACGTTATATCCTCGTGGGATTCCGTGTCGTAATTCGATAATATTAAATGATCACTAGAGAGAGCGTAATTTGATTCAAAATCGGCTTCGTCTGAGGTTAGATTTGTAATAATAAGCGCCACTTTATTTTCCAGTATTCTTGTATAAGCATAAATTTGAGTATCTTCTTCTAACAGTAGATCATAGATTCCATAAGTGAAAAGGGGATACTGTTTTTTTAGAGAAATCATTTGTTTATAATAGTTTAGAACTGAGTCGGATCGTCCGAGCTGGTCTTTTACGTTAATTTCCTTGTAATTAGGATTAATTTTTATCCAGGGAGTTCCGCTTGTGAAACCTGCCTTGGGCTGGTCATTCCACTGCATCGGCGTCCGGCTGTTGTCACGGGAGGTGCTCCAAAGAATCTCCATGATCTCTTTATGAGAGGCTCCCTGAGCTTTCTTCTTTTTATAAAGATTTTTGGCCGCAACATCGTCATAGTCTTCGAGAGAAGGAAAGGCGACGTTGGTCATTCCGATTTCCTGTCCCTGATAGATAAAAGGAGTGCCCTGCATCAGAAAATACATCGTACCAAAAGAAGTGGCACTTTCTTTCCAATACTGCTCGTCATCTCCCCATGTGGAAACGACGCGGGCTTTATCGTGATTCTCAATGAATAGAGCATTCCAGCCATCATCTTCCAATGCTTTTTGCCAACGTGTTAAAGCTTTCTTTAAGCCGACAACATCAAGCTTGTCATCTCCATCTTTATTCCAGAGATCCAAGTGTTCAAACTGGAATACCATATCCATTTTCCCGTTTTCACCGACCCATAGATTTGCTTCTTCAGCACTTACTCCGTTTGCTTCGCCTACGGTCATGACGTCGTAGTTAGCATACGTCTTATTTTTAAACTCCTCAAGGAACTCGTGGATCCCTTCCTGGTTCATGTGCATATCAAAAGAAGAAACGTATTCTTCGCCTTCCGGGTTAGGCATATCCGGAAGGTCCGGACGTTTTTTTATGTGGCTGATCGCATCGATACGGAATCCATCAATTCCTTTCTCGAGCCACCAGTTCACCGTATCATATAACTCTTCGCGTACTTCTTCATTCTCCCAATTCAAATCCGGCTGCTTTGTGGAAAACACATGAAGGTAATATTGACCTGATGCTTCATCATATTCCCAGGCTGATCCTTCAAAAATACTTTCCCAGTTATTTGGTTCTTTTCCGTCTTTAGGGTCACGCCAAATATACCAATCACGTTTGGGGTTATTTTTAGACTTACGCGACTCGACGAACCATGGATGCTCATCGCTGGTATGGTTGAGTACGAGATCAATGATTAATTTCATATCCCGCTTATGAACTTCCTTTAATAACCGGTCAAAGTCGTCCATTGTACCGAATTCTTCGAGGATATCTTTGTAATCGGAGATATCGTATCCGTTGTCATCCTTCGGGGATTTGTACATGGGGCAGATCCAAATAAAATCGATTCCTAAATCTTTCAGATAATCGAGTCGTTCGATCATTCCTTGTATATCACCAATACCGTCTCCATTTGAATCTTGAAAACTTCGCGGGTACACTTGATAGCCTACAGCTTCCTTCCACCAAACACGTTCCATATCCATCCCTCATTTCTTCTAAATTTAATGCTATGAAGACAGGTTCTTTTAAACTATTGTACATGAAAAAGAAAGAATGAGTAATTAAAGTAATTAGTAGTGCAACCGATTGCACTACTAATTACTACACTGCTTAACTTTTATTGAAGAATTATTTTCACGTAAAAATAGAAATCAATTGTGCAACCGTTTGCCTTTTCAGTAATTATATAGTATCTGATTTTCTTTACTTTGACAATAGCTGGTGAATGGACTTCTTTACTGTTGTTGGTTCGTTTCAATCTATTTTAAAACAGCAAATCAAGTAGGAATTTTTCTTCTGTCTTTTATATAAAGTAGCGGTTGGTTTTAAGACGAAAGGACAGTCTCGCGCTATTACAAGTGGTGTACCATGGAGAACTCTTTATTACCATCTGGAGAATTTTGATGGATGGATAACACGTACCAAGCCTTGTCTTTTCCTGCTGTGATGCCTAATCGTCTAATCCATACCCCCGCATATGGATTATTTTGTTATTCGTCTTTTTACAGTGTAAATAATCACCAAACGCTTAAAATAGGTAAGAGTATATTTCTGCTGTATGTTTTATATGGTCCTAAAATATATAGGCGATTAGAATCCTTTACATCATAATAATATTTCCTTATAATAAGAACAAACGTTCGTGTGGAGTGGTGAGAGTGGATTATCAAGGATATCCGCGAAACGATGTGCTTTGTATAGATATGCGCAGTTTTTATGCAAGTGTAGAATGTATGAAAAGAGGGCTGGACCCTAAAAAAGCGTTATTGGCGGTGGTAGGGGACACTACACGAAGAGGAAGTATTGTTCTCGCTGCTTCTCCCACGCTGAAACGAAAGTATGGAATCAGTAACGTCAGCAGGTATTTTGAACTGCCTGACGACCCCAGTTTAATTATTGCACCTGCGCACATGGGAGATTACCTCGAAGTATCTGTGGAAATTACCAAAATGATCAGGAATTATGTTCCTCAGCAGGCTATCCACGTGTACTCGGTGGACGAATTGTGGGTCACCATTAATGGATTAAATAAGCTGTATGGAAGCCCGTATGAAATCGCTCATATGCTTCAATTTGAGATAAGAGAGCAATTCGGCATAGAATCTGTGATTGGAATTGGGGATAACAAATTTCTTGCCAAAGTCGTGATGGACATTCATGCGAAAAAGGCAGAAGACGGAATTGCAGAATGTCGATATGAAGACGTAGAAGCAAAGCTTTGGCCGTATGATATTCATGACGTATGGGGAATTGGCTCAAGAATGACAAAAAATTTAAACCGAATGGGAATTTTGACACTTGGAGACTTAGCTCGTCACCCCTTAAAGTATCTGAAGAAAAATTTCGGCATCATGGGAGAGCAATTATACTGGCATGCCTGGGGGGTTGACCTGAGTCCTGTATATGGCAATTTTGTGAAGACAGAGCAGAAATCTTATGGCCATGGAATTACGTTATTAAGAGATTATGAAAAAGAGGAAATTTATGCCTGCCTGCTTGATTTATGCGAGGAAGCTTGCCGCCGCGCAAGAACCGATGATAAGGAAGGCAGGACGGTGCACCTGGGAATAGGATATTCGAGTGAAACAGGAGGAGGTTTCAGCCGGTCCATGTCTGTACAGTCTCCGACTAATATAACAGGGGATATGTATCAAGTATGCTTGAAGCTTTTTCAGCGTTTTTACGATGGGAAAAGTAAGATTCGGCGAGCATCGGTTGCTTTAACCAACTTGAATCATGGCTGTGATGTTCAGCTTAGCTTATTTAATAACGAACCTAAGAAGAAGGATTTAGCGGACGTTATGGACCGGATTCGTGATGAATACGGTTCTACAGCTGTCCTTAGAGCGAGCAGTTATACAAGCGGTGGTATCACTATCGAGCGAAGCAAAAAAATTGGCGGTCACTATGCATAGGTTCACTATGATCATGCCATTGGTTTATGGTGATAGATAATCCGGAGCTAGTGAAGCTATAACGGTATTTGTAGAGCCAAGAGTCTGTTTTTTCATTCCTGGTAGGCGTAGTTATTACGCGAAGTAGATTCTTCAGCGTATACTATCTTAAACCTTTGGAGGAGTGAGAAAACAAACATGTATTTTAAAGATCATGAATACGAAAGTTATGATCAGCACCGGAAAGACGATAATAAAAGAGATTGCGGCTATCACAAAAAAGAGAATCATAAAAAAAGCAGACACTATGAAAACTGTGTGGCCGATGTATTGGAAGCTATACTAGCTGCTCAAAAGAAAGCGGATAAAGATAATAGCTGTCACACTTCCTGTAAACAGTCTATAGTAGATTTACTTGGGGAAGAGAAGAAAGTTAAGAAAAACACGATTCCATTTATTTTGTATTGTGGGTGTGACCCTTATAAAGGTACAGGGGTTACCACTTACCATTGCCACTCGAAAAAAACAAAGTTCAAATGTGTAAACTCTTTTATTTTCAAGGTTAAAGACATTGAAAAAGAATGTGCTGTGCTCGAATTACTCGTCTTCAAATCAGATCTGAAGCAGTCCAATGATCATGGGGAGAAATGCCACAGTAAAGAAGGGCATTCTGCTTGCGGTCAGATCGATCATAAAGAGGTGGAAGACCTAACAGGAACTGGTATTTGCATTACGGTTGATTTGTCATGCTTCTGTTCAATTACCTGCCTACCGGCCATTCATTTACGTCACTAAATCATCATTATATTAAAAAGCAAAGAAGAAGGTAATCCTTGCCAGGCTACCTTCTTACATAAACAAATATTTACCCTCCAAATGCCTCTAAAACATCTTCGATTTCCTTTGCTCCGACTTCTCTTGATGGAGTGAATTTACTCCCGACAGAGGTTCTATCCATATAATGAATTCCGCTACTTCCGGCTTTAAGCATCCTTTTTATTTCTAATAATTCCTGCAAAACTTCGTCGGCAGGACCTTGGTGATTAGGAGTGGCACTTAAATAACTGGTAAGAGCTGAAATCATAAAGTGCTGCAGTGTATTATTCCTGGAATGGTACTCAAGCTGCTCAATGATGGAAGGAGAAACGAGGCGAGTTTCCCCTGTCTTAACATCAATAAAACTGTCAGGAATAGTTAGAACAGTTTGATTAAAATAATCTCTGTATATTCTTGACATTTTATCACCCTCTATTTTTTAGCGGTCGCATATTCCTTTTCCTTACTGAGCAGACGCATTTTTGCAAGAATCATTAATCCCTGAACGTTTAATTTAACCATATCTTCCGGGAACAACAAGTCAATCGGACGTCCTCGCTCACTCCATTTAACAGCAGCTTCTTTAATTTGCCGTTGCGCAATGTCAGCTGCTCCCCCTACCGCAATATATCTTACAGCTCCATTAATTTCGTTTGAATTGCTTCGTACCCGGTCAAAGTGTTCCAAATATTTAATGGCCATAGATTTGAGCTGGGGAATAATATATTTACTTATATCTTTTTTTACGCCGGCAAAAGGCTCTACATACCATTCCGACTGTCCAGCAGCTAATTTCTCCTCCAGCTCTGACCGTGAATTAAATTTGTAGAGCTCATTTTTACTGACTTTTTGAATGATATTATCAAGAAATTGATTAATTCCAAACTGTTCGCCTTCCACAGATGCGACAGGCTTACTATTTTTAATTCCTACAAAGTCAACGGAATCACCGCCTAAATCTCCGATAATAATTCCTTTTTGGGAGTCTTTAGCAAGCGATTCATTGGTAACATTCAATGAATGAGGATCACGCGTCAAACTCAGGTAGGCCAGGGCTCCCTCAGCACCTACAATGACATCTTCAATATGCACTTTTACAGCTACTTCTTTTGGCTCAAGCATCCCGGGGACTTTATGGAATATCACCGTGTGAACACCTTTTAAGCGTTCCTTGAATACATCCTTTTTCTCCTTATACTGTGTTGTTGGAAGGGAAACAGCTAATTGGTCAATGTGGTAATTAATTTCCGCTTTAGTCGGGTCAGAGATCAGGGCATGATAAGCAGCTATCGAATGTAAAAGAATATAAGTACGATCTTCATCAATTTTTTGATTGTTAAAAGAAGTAAGACTAACATTTCGCTGTTTCATGGCTGACTTGCCGACGTAGTAAATTTCCCGCTTGTCAACGATGGCCGGACTTTTAATTTCTACGATTAAATTTTCCTCAAAGTCTACATCTTCTTCATCGTAGGGTTTTTCGTAAAATTCTTCATCAAATAAAGCAAGTGCGTTTGGTAATTGATACTCCACCAATTCTCCATTATCTGAAGCCATAACTTTATACCAGCTATTTCCTAAGTCAACCGCAAAGATGTTCTTATGCGTCATTTGATCGACCTCCTGATGGGCTAGCCTATGCCAAGTGGGCAGGGAAGGGTGCGCGTACAACCGAAACTTCTTGAAAAAATCAATACTGCATAGGTTTTTATATTACTTTCTATTTTTTCTTTTCTATTATCCCTATTAAATTCCACGTTTAGACTGATTCATCTATCTATGCTTAGTAAGTAGAAGTGCATAGAATACAGTGAGGTAAAAAATAAAGGAGGAAAAAAAGTGAGTAATAAAAAACATCACTACCACGATTGTGTGGACCTTAATAAATCCGCTTCTATTGAACAATGTATGAATGAGGAAACGGACACACCTGTAACACCTGGAGGTACGCGTTTAGTTAGAATTCCTGTGAACTTAGGAGATTTCAATGTCACTACTCATATGGTGGCTAACATTGAGTTTCCATATCCTGTTTCAGAGATTAAAGACATTAAGAAAAGAGTTGTTATTCTTCAGTGCCGCCTTATGACTCGTACATCTGCCAGTCCAGATGATCAATTCAGCAGTGGGCCATTCCCATTATTCATTAAAGGGTATGTACGCAAAAACATTCAGTATGCTTCCCCTTGTTATAATGAAGCAGGAGAATGCGTGTCCTCAGAAATGAAATCACTAACTGTTAAAGTACCGTTTGAGTGCATGACGAGTGTAAATCTTGATTCACCTGCTCAATTGCCTGTTACGAATACGCGAAGCGAGTTCGACTTTTTCAGAGCTCAGGATCTTGGAAAAGGCTTCCCTGAAAAGGATAAGTTTCTATCGAGTGACATTTCCCAGTTTCATCAAACCAGTACGGCAGCCTACAATTCTCTTCCGTATTGTGAATTGTTGGCACACGAAATAGTAGAATGGGATGAAGCTACAGACAGACACTCTCATCATTATGGCTATAGTCACAGCCCTGTAGCGGAAGGCCACTTTCATCATATAGTTGAAAAAATGATGGTTACTTTTACAGTGAGTGTTTTACAGGAACAGCAAGTTCGTATTACCGCCCTGCCTTAGATCATACTTTGAAAATAATCACCCTTATACATGTGTAAGGGTGATTAATTGTGTTCCATATTAACGAGCAGCACGAGGGAAGAGGGGGCGCTCGTTTTATTGATAATTGAACAAGCGTGAATAAAAAATTATCTCCAAATAATTCCTCTCAAACTAAGGGCTATAGCCTATACTACAAATCAGAATTCAGACTTTCGCCCAAACATAGTGATCTGCCCCACATACGATGTACTATAATTTTTGAGGAGGAAATCAAATGACTGATTCACACAAAGATTTACACAAGGATTCCCATCATTATGATTGTAAGGGGTCTTCCAATATCAAATCCTGTCAAAACCATTCCGTTACACCAAGCGTCAGTATTGGAAAAATTTTCACTAAAGTTCCTGTGGTTCTGGCAGAACTCGATTTGCAGATAAATATAAATGAAACCATTACTTTTCCTGAACCAGTACTAGAAATTAAAGACATTAAGAAACGAGTCATCCTTACTCAATGTCGATTATTGCTTCCAACTCATAAGTTATTTGTTAAAGGATTTGTGCGAAAAAACATTCAATATGCCAGTCCGTGTCATGAGATTGAACATAGTACACATCACTCAGTCGCTTCTGATTTACATTCCTACACGGTAGATATTCCATTCGACTGTGTAACAGAAATCAAGGATTTTCTGTCGATGCCGGTCATGCCTAAGCTGAATGATCGCCAGGAGTTTGACTTTGCGGTATCGAAGTCTCTACCTTCAGGGTACCCGGAAAAAGATCAACTGTTATCCAGTGATCTCTCGCAATTTCACCAGGAGAGCTCCCAGTTCTACAATGAGCTTGCGTACTGTGAATTAGTTTCCAGTAAGATCATTGAATGGGATGAAGCGCTGGATCGACTGCCTCTTCATGGGCCCGCTTCTTTTTACGAAGGCTGTTTCACCAAATTAGAAGAAAAAATGGTATTGGATATACGTTTGAAAGTCCTGCAAGACCAGCAAATACGTGTTGCTTCTACTACGAATGATCCTTGCTGAACCTTTTTATCCTAAGTATAAAGAAAGGAGGGGCGGAAAGGAGGCTGGAATACAGCACCTTTCAAGGGTATATGAAAAGGGATAAAAACACGTTTATTCAAAAGCAAAGTAACCCCAATCTTTCAAGAAGGAAACTCAAAACTGCCCCAAGTGAATTCGAGAACGATTTTATAGAAGCACATCGTAAGCCCCGCCCTAAAGAGAAAAAGATTGAAGCACGACAGTACTCAAAAAAGAACCATATCTATTCTCCTCAGGGTAAAGAAGAACTGCGTCCTGTTATTTCTTCGCCGCCAGAGGTATTTGACCAAGAGTTAAAGGAAGTACCTGAGCATGAAAAGATGACTGAAAGAAAAATAAAAAGTACAAAGAAAAAAGCAGACACTGCCTCTGAAATGAGAAAACGTCTTTCCTCAAACCGAAGAGAATATTTTAACAACCTGAAGAAAACCATAGCTTTGAATGATCATGAAACCGCTCCGCCAATGCAAGAGGATCTGGCTGCACGTTCCAATGAAAATGAGTTTGGCTGGAGGGGGAAGATGGATCCAGTAAAAAATAAATCTTTTGATACTAGTGATCAAACCGGGTCGTTATTAAAAGAATTTATTTCTATGTTAGGGGAATCACCATCAATGGAAATAAGTTCTCAGTCTTTTGAGCATAGAGATCCACAGCAGGAAAACACTTTTGGAGAAGATTACTCCATGCTAAAGGATATTGTTTCATCGATTGAGAAAGAGTCTTCTAATGAATACGTTAGTTTTAAAAACCACTATGTATCTCAAATGGAAAGCAGCCAGTCAGCTGATATGTACCTTAATGCAGACCAAGATTTAGACGATAATCATGACCTCTATAGAGAAATTTCTTACATGCTCTCAGAAGAGTCTTCATCAGAAAGTTCGCCTGTAATTGAAGAGTTAGATTTAGAATCCTCTTCCTCCCTGGAGCAGACGCTTTCATTTTCCCCGGATGAATATGAGGAAGATCCAATCGTTGATTTAACAGGTATCCTCCCCCTGTCTTATGGATTTTCGGATATTCTAAAGCGTGAATTCTGCCCTCCCTTTCTGACCACAAAACTAAAAGAAATGGAGACTTTACCAGAAAACGGTCTGCAGGAAGTTCCGTCAAAAGAATATGAACAGACGATTGTAAGGACTGGTTCAATAGTTGCGGAAGAAAGGCAGCCTCTTCTAATTAAGGCACCTGTAGTGCTTGCCAGGCTGAACGTTGACATCCACATCCTGGAATATTTGAATCACATGGATGACATCCTGGAATTTCTAAACTTAGACTGTAAACTATCTTCTGTAAAAACCCATGTGCTTCCACACTCATCTACAGTGTTCCTAAGCGGAATATTTGCGGTTGATATTCATTATGTAAGTGATCCTCATAAACGAACGGTCCGGATTTTAAAGCAGTCAATTGCCTGGGATAAAGTAGTGAAGGTAAACTGGCTTAACCTACCTATGCTTTCCAAAATGGAAAAAGAAACGTACTCATTTGTTTCGGATAATGGGATTGAGTCAACTCATTATGAATACAATCAAGGTTATGTGAGTCCAATCACAGATCAATTACAAAACAGTTATTTTGTTTGGCATACAGATAGTACTGAGGGGCATCGCGCACGTGAACGATCTTTACAGGGAAGTGCACAAATAAAAATCGATTTATTACAGGAGCAATATATTCCTATATTATTATAATTATTTGATAGTACAACGTAAGAGGAGCTTCTATTAAGATGCTCCTCTTTTTTTAATCATTATGTAGAAGTGAAGAACTCAGCTTGGCAATGATTAGATGCTTGTTCTTCAAAGAGAATCTCAAATAAGGTCATCGGCTAAATTTTTATCTCACGGATAAACGTTGATAGGGCATGATTTACTGAAGAATGACTTCGGAGAGGTAGTTGGTGAAATGCTCTGCTGATTATAATGCTTTTCATGTGCGGTACATGTAGTTGGTAAATTTTTGAAGAGGGACGAATATGACTAAATTGTCCATATAGTGTAAGCAAAGGGAAATTCATAATGGGCAATAGATTTGTGCAATTATATTTCATGCTATTTTCGTAATAACTTAGAGCTGTTTGTATATCTGCTTTTATGCATTCTTGATAAAGTAATGATTGATCCTTTTCATGAACTTGGTGAGATTTAGCAAGATGCTTACACAAAAATTTGTTATTTCCACTTTTTAATAATGCTAGTCCTAAATAATACTGCATTCTTAAAAGAAAAGTATTAACTTCTGGGAACCCGCCTGAAAGAACGAGCGCTTTAATTCTATCAGGGTATGTGATGGCAAACGCTTGAGCAATGTCTCTATATATGGCATGGTGATCGGCCTCCCATTTTCTTTTATTATTCACACACGAATTGTTAACATACAGACAAATGGGGAGAAGAAACGTGTTTATATATGTCAAGAGCAGACGGCTCAACTCATGGTTAGATGGGTGAGGTTCAAGAAATAAACCTAAAGAATTGCGAGTTTGCGTCATTTCATATATATTTATAGTAATACAACAGAATACAGAGTCCTTCGGGGTCGGGTGAAAGCACCTCGAAATGATTTGTTAAATAAAGAGCCACAAACCTTGATATATAAGGGTTTGTGGCTTTCGTGTTTTATAGGTTTTTTCGAGTTGTTGACGGATTGTTGACGAATTAAGAATTCTTACATCATATTGACTATAGAAAATAAGTTTTATGATAGTATGAACTAAAAAGGTTTAGTTGGATAATTATAGGAGGGGCAGATGGGAGATTGGCTACAGTATTTAGGTGGACTATGGGGGATTATGGGAACTTTACTTGGTGTATTCCTAACAAGGTATTGGAACCAAAAGGATATTAATAATAAAGCATGGAAAATCATCTTTGATGAAGTGAGTCCCAATAATGCTCTCTTGGAAAGATGGATAAAAAGGTTAGAAGATGAAAAGGAATGGTTAGTACACGGTAAGTACTATGTGGAACCTTTAACTCCGTTATATGTAGGTTACTGGCAGATGGTTCTGCATAACCAACCCAAAATTGATGTAGAATTGCTTCATGAGTTAAGGGTTTTATCCTATAAGTTAGAAGAATTAAGTTATATTAGTAAATACAGGGAGCAAGTTAAAATTAGCGGTTTTTCTCCTATGGATATAACGGATAACATTCTTCAGTATAATAAAATACTGTTGCGAAAAGCTAATGAATGCTTAATAGATAATAATAATGTGACCAATAAAGTTGAGCAAAAGATATTAGAAATTGAGATGAGAGAGAATCGTGTTAATGTACTTATAAATAAATTATTGAGTGTTTATGAAAATGACGTTTATAATTGAGTCACAAATTATTAATGTATTTATCAACTTAATTTGTTAAAAAAGCCACTGCTTCAGTGGCTTTTAATGGGTTTTTTTGTAATTTGGATTGTATTTATCGAATTTCTCAGCGGTCGATCGACTAACCTTTTTAGTTAAATGCCCATAAACATCTGAAGTAATCTTACTACTTGAGTGACCAGCTCGTTGTTGAATAGCTTTTAGAGCAGCACCTTCCTCAATTAATAGCGTAACCATGGTGTGACGAAGATCGTGCAAGCGAACATTCTTTATATTGTACTTCTTTCTAATTTCACTCCATTTTCTTGTAGCTGAAGCCGGCCAATAAGGTTTTCCTTCACCACTATGAAATATAAATTCAAAGCCCTCTCCTTGCCATTCAGCACCTAATTGTAGTTTCTCCTCTCTATACTCCAATTTGTGCTCTTTTAGCAACTCCATGTACCAGGAAGGCATTGGAACGTGGCGGGAATATTCATTAGTTTTGGTGCTTTTTATGTGGGGCTTCCCATTTTCGAAAGCGGGAATGCTGTTAGTTATGATGATTTCTTCATTCTCAAAATCAATGTCAGACCATTGTAAAGCAATTAGTTCACCTCTTCTGAATCCGCCAATAGTAGCAGTCAGAAAATATAGCCTCCAGTGGGATGGTTCATTCTGCAAAGCCTCGAATAAATTATGAACCTCGTCACCTTCAAGAAATTTCATTTCCTTGCGTTTAATCTTAGGGCGTCTAAGATCAGAGAGGGGACTTTTCGAGATTATTCTCCATTCAACTGCCTTATTGAATAACACTCTCAAGGTTTTATCAATCTCATATAGAGTGCTATCTGATAATCCTTCTCTTTTACGCTTAGAAGCTTCAGGCTTAGAGACCTCATTCATAAAGTTGACAATGTGAATGGGTTTAACTTCTGATACTTTCATATGTCCGAGAAAGGGGAGGATATAATTGTTAAGCTTTTCTTCGTAGTTTTGGCAGGTACGTAGAGCCAAGTTCTTTACTGCATGTTTCTCAAGCCAGTCCTCTTTAAAAGCTGCTATCGTTTTTTTCTCAGGAGCAATATATTCTCCGGCTTGTACTTCCATTTCAAACTTTACTAATTCTTGGTTTAAATGGTTCTCTAATTTACGCTTTGTTTTTAAAAGAGATTCTTCTACACGTATTGTTTTTGTTCTTCGAATCCTTCTCCCTTTAGCATTGTAGCCAGCTTCAACAATAAGCAAAAAAGAATTTCCACCTCTTTTTTGATAGCTTGCCATAGATCCCACCTCCTAACTTTATTCTAATAATCTGTAAGGAATCACTTGGTACAACCTGAAAGCCTGATAATCTTAATAAGACGCTCTTCACATAATTCATAAGAAACTCCAAAGTCGTGAGCCCATCGTTCGATAAGCTCAGACTCATTAAAGTCATAATTCATAATCATATGATGAGGAAGAGCAGCATAGAGCGTGAAATGGTTAGCATCTCGCTCCTGGAGCTCTCTGAAGGCATCTAAAAGCATTGTTTGTTTTCCTACATGCCTTACAGCGTGACAGAGTTCATGGAAGAACTGCTCACGCTGAGTTGCTTTATCAAGAGTAGAATTAATGACGATTTCTTTGTACCGTCCAAACCGTGTGTAATGTGATGCGAATGGTTTATATTTGACGAAGATTTCGTAGTGCATGGCTATTTTAGGTAGTATTAATTCATTTGGGTAGTGAAAATTGCGATCTAAGTACCAATTGGTTACCCAGTCCTCTAGTGCTGTTGTAGTGTATTGTGGAAAATTCATACGATTCACCTTCCTTAAAAACATTATACGAACAAACGTTCCTGTTTTGCAAATGGAATTATAACTCTCAATAGAGTGGCCATGGTTGAAAATAAATCAAATATAATTGGATGTATTGGTACTGAAGTAGAAAAGGAGTTTCTTGTAGTTTACTGTGAAAAACGGGGTGAAAAAATCAAAGTTAAAGTCCAATGATGATATCCTGAACTGCTATTAAATATTTGAGAGTATCCATCATAAGCTAAATGAAGTCACAATATACAAGATGATGGTGGTAAGGGATTTATTTCCAATAATTTAAACCTATGATACCCTTAGGTTATCTACTTCTTTTAAGATTTAGAAGTCGAATTTTGCTCCCTCAGGGATAGTTATCTCGAAACTGAGTCTTTCGCTAAACCAGCTAATAGTTTGTCAACATTTTTCAATAAAAACTTAAGGTAACCCATGTTATACTAAAAATGCGCATGGCAAATAACCTTCCTCAAATGTTTGATTGGAAGGTTTTGTATTATTTAGATG